>JBMSXH010000183.1:0-5650 GCA_049425445.1 Phycisphaerales bacterium
GGGGGTCGTCTTTTTTGAGAAGAGGAGAAGAGGAGAAAGGAGAGAGGAGACGGACGTGGACGCTTTTGGTGGGACGTTCGAGTTCCGCCGCGTGCAACGCGCCCGAACCGGTCGGCCTCCCACAGGTCCCGCACGTTCCGAAGGGACGCCAAGGACCCGTCCGCTCCATGCCCCGCGCGAAGCGAACCACCAGCAGGCGCGAGGCTCACGCTTGGCGAGACCCCGTACTCAATCCGAGGCCGCGAGCTCCGTCCCTTGCAGGATCGTGCGGAAGTTCTCCCCGAAGACGAAGTTCTCCTCGGGGAAACGCTGGCCGGATCGGTTCTGGTCGAGATGGCTGAAGACGAACTCGACCCTGCCAAGCGGCGTCCAGCCCGGCGCTGCGTGATCCCAACGTTCGATGATTCCGCCCGCCGCGGCGCCGGCTGCATCGGCGCGATCGACGGTTGCCGAGTAGCGCACGCACTGCCCGGGCCGCACCTCGTCGTCGATCGACGCCGAGACGATCTTCGCGAGCACGACCTTCTCACGGAACCCGCTCAGCGAACCGACGAGGATGCCGGCGGTCTGCGCCATGCCCTCGAGAAGCAGGCTCGCCGGCATGACCGGATCGGAAGGACCATGTTCATCGGCCGCGAAGTGGTCGTGCAGATGCTCCTCGGCGAGCGAGCAGTTCTTGACCGCGACGAGGCGCGTGCCCGGCTCGTACTCGACGACCTTGTCGATCCACATCCACCGCATCGGACGCTCCGCGATCGAGTTCACGCGACCTGCGCCGCGAGGACCGTCAGGCCGCGAGCTTGCGCTCGACGAAGTCCACGATGCTCTTCACGGTGAACAGTTCGGGAAGACGGCTCACCTGCGGATCCGACTCGATCGCGGCGAAGTCGAGGTGCGGCATCTTCTCCTTGAGGGCCTCGAAGCCCCGCGGAGTGATGCGACCGTCCTGGACGAACTCCGGATCGTTCAGGAGGTTCTCCGAGAACAGCTCCCCCTGCGCGATCTTGAACGGCTTGTCGGGGGTGGAGAACGCCTTCTCGAGCCGGAAGACGATGTCGAGGAAGTCGATCGACTCCGCCTTGAGATCGCCCGTCAGGGTGGCCTCCATCGTGACCTCCTCGGGATCGACCCCGAGGGCCTCTTCCAGGACTTCCTGCACGTGCTTCGCGATCTCGTCTCGACCCATCGCCGTTGGTGCCTCGCTGGGGTTCATGAATCGCTCCGGGCGACGATCGTCGCCGCCATCTGACTTCGACGGCGGTGATCAGCCCGTCGCGGATTGCGTTGCCGAAGACCGATCGGCTCGCCGCGGCCGCATTGTAAGGCGTCCGGAGACCGCCGTCTCCGAGGTGCCGTCGGGGCGAATCACCGTGCCGGTGCCTCGGAACGCGACCTCGCCGTCGCCCTGCTCGCGATCGACCACCACCTCGACCCGAAGCGACTCGCCGGGGCGAACGAAGCTTCCGTACCGAATGGCCCGCACCCCGCCGAGGACCATCCGGCCTCGGCCGCGGCCTTCGAGCAGCCGTCGAGCCGCCTGCACCATCGCCTCGACCATGAACACCCCGGGCAGCACCGGGAACCGGGGGAAGTGGTCGCCGAGGTACTCCTCCGCCGCCGTGACGGCCTTGACCGCGACGATTCGGTCGGCAGAGGCCTCGAGCACCTGATCGATCAGCTGGAACTTCATGGGCGGGGAGGGTAGCGAACTCGGCTCGCCCGTCGTTGGGCGATTCTCACCCGTCGCGAGCGGCGAAACCGATCTATCGGCGATGGCTCGGGCAAAGTCCAAGACCGCGGCCCGCCCGCGGGCCGGGAGATCCTCGTCGCGTCGCTCCACGCAAGCCGCGGAGTCGCGTCCTCGCTGGCTTTCGCGATCGCTCTGGCTCGTCGCGGCCGCCGTCTGGCTGTATCTGGCGTTGGCCCTCGTCTGGTTCTCCCCGACGGACGCCCCCAGCCACGCGGTCTCCTCGCCCGCCAATCCACCGGCGAACATCACCGGCATCGTCGGCTCGACCACCGCCTACTGGCTGCTGACCTCGCTCGGATCGGGAACCTGGGTGCTCCTGGCATTCGCCGCGGCGGCGTTGGTCTCGCTGGTGCGAGGCGAACGGATCGACCACCCCGTCGTGCGCACGTGCGGAGCCTGCCTGACCGCGCTGGCGGTGGGCGGGCTTCATGCCCAGTGGATGCCGGAGGTGGGATCGCTTCCCGGCGCGAAGGGTGGACTGATTCCGCTCTGGATCGTCGGAGAACTGGTGCCGCGATTCGGCGAAGGCGGAACCTCGCTCGTCCTGCTTCTGCTGCTCCTGGTCGGCGCGATCGTGGCGGCCGAGCGGCTGGTGAGCCTCACCGGCACCCTCGTCGCGCGGGGCTTCCGCAGCCTCGAGAGCCTGCGCGGCGTGCGACTTCGGATGCCCCGTCTTCCCTGGCCTCGCCGCGTGGCGGTCGCCGGCGGCGGCGAGATCGATGAGGACGAGGAGGCGGAGGAACCCCGTCGTTCGCGTCGCTGGCGTCCGGTCGCGGAGGAGATCGAGGAAGAGGAGGACGAAGGCGAAGAGGACGACGAGGAGTACGAAGAGGAGGATGAGGAGGACGAACTCGTCGACGAAGAGGAGTGCGACGAGGACGAAGAGGAAGAGGAAGAGGAAGAAGAGGACGAGGAGGATCTCGAGGCGGCTGCCGAGGCCGAGGAGCCGTCCGAGGCGGCTCGCGCGGCGCTCTCCGAGGAAGCCCTCCGCGAGAAGATCGCGAAGCTTCCCGTGCGGATCGCGTCGAGCCAGAAGATCGTCGCCAAGGACGAGGACCTCCCGCGTCCGGAGAACTTCGAGGGCTACCAGTTCCCGGGCCTCGATCTGCTCGAGGATCCCGAGGACAACTTCTCGCAGCGGATGGAGGCGTTCGTCCGCGAGCAGGCCCAGGCCCTCGAGACGGCCCTCCGCACCTTCCAGATCGACGCCGAGGTCACCGGCATCGAGAGCGGCCCGGTGGTCACGCTCTACTCGGTGCAGCTTGCGCCGGGCACTCGGGTCGCGAGGCTGCAGGCGATCGCGAGCGATGTCGCGCGAAGCCTGCAGGCGCAGAACATCCGGATCATTCCCACCATGGTCGGCAAGACCACGGTGGGGATCGAAGTGCCGAACCGCCAGAAGGAGAAGGTCCGGCTCAAGGAACTCATGTCCGGCGGCCACGCCGACGCCATGGCGCTGCCGATGTTCCTCGGCAAGGACGCCGCGGGCGAGCCGCTGGTGCTCGACCTCGCCCGCATGCCGCACATGCTGATCGCCGGCACGACCGGCAGCGGCAAGAGCGTGTGCATCAACACCATCATCATGGGCTGGCTCTACACCCGCCGGCCCGACGAGCTCAAGCTCGTGCTCGTCGATCCGAAGATGGTCGAGCTGAGCATGTTCGGCGACATCCCGCACCTCATGAGCCCGGTCATCACCGAGATGGGCCGCGCCGCGGCGATCCTCGAGTGGGCCGTGGACAAGATGGAGGAGCGGTACGAACTCCTCAAGGAGGCCGGCGTTCGCGACATCGCGAGCTACAACACCCTCGGCGAGGAGGAGCTCGTCGAGCGGCTGCAGCCGGCGAACGATCTCGAACGGGCCCGCATCCCCAAGCGGCTCCCGTACATGGTCTTCGTGATCGACGAACTCGCCGACCTCATGATGACCCATCGCGAGGTCGAGCACTCGATCGTGCGCATCGCCCAGAAGGCCCGCGCCGTCGGCATCCACCTGATCCTGGCCACACAGCGCCCACAGGCGAACGTGGTCACCGGGCTCATCAAGAGCAACATGCCGTGCCGCGTCGCCTTCAAGGTGGCGTCGGGCATGGACAGCCGCATCGTCCTCGACAGCAAGGGCGCCGAACTCCTGCTCGGCCAGGGCGACATGCTCGTGCTGACTCCGGCGGGAAGCGAACTCCGCCGGTGCCAGGGCACGCTCGTCGCCGACGGCGAGGCCCGCAAGGTCACCAGGTTCCTCAAGAACGTCGCGATGCCGACCTTCGAGCGGAGCCTCGTCCAGATCCGCGGAGACCGCTCGGCCTCGGGCGGGGGCGGCGAGGAAGGCGACGGCGCCGCCTTCGAGCGAGATCCGCTCTTCGAGAAGGCGGTCGAGATCATCATCGAGAGTGGTCGCGGCTCGGTCTCGCTGCTTCAGCGGCGGCTCGCGATCGGCTACGGGCGATCCTCGCGACTGATCGACCAGATGGGGCTTGCCGGCATCCTCGGCGAGCACAAGGGCTCGGTCGCCCGCGAGGTGCTCATCACGCTCGAGGACTGGAAGCGCATGCGGGCGATGGAGGAAGGCGGCGACGCCGATGAAGGCGTGCCCGCCGAGATGTCCGGCGAGTATCGGGACTAGGTCCTCCGGGCTCGCCGCCGCCTCAGCCCCGATCGCATCGCTCCCCCGTCATCCCGGGCTTCGAAGCTCGCCCCTTCCGCTAGCATTCCGCACTTCCCCGCCGCTTCGAGTCGAGCGGGGAGCGATTCGACTGCCCCATGGGCCCCGTTGGGCCCTCGTAAGGAATGGAACCGATCATGCGAACCACGATTCCGATGCTGCTCGCCGCCGCGATCGCCTCGACGATCGCCTCCCCGAGCCTGGCCCAGGCCCCCGCGGCCTCGACGGGCACCGCCTCCGCCTCCGCGTCGGCGGTCGGCAATCTCCAGAGCGAGATCGCCGCGCTCAACCTGATGACCGACGCGATCGGACCCGCCACCAAGGACTCCGAGGCCCGCATCGCCCAGATGCAGGCGTTCATGGCGGCCAAGAACCTGACCGGCGCCTACCGGGGCTTCACCCCGACCATCGATCACCCGCCGCTCACCTTCCAGCAGGCCTACTCGGGCGCGTTGCAGCAGCAGGGCCTTCGGGGAATTCCGCAGGGCATGCCGACCGATCTCGATCAGCTCTCGACCGAGGCGCAGGCCACCACGACGCTCGTGCAGCAGTCGTGGGATCGGCTCAACCGGAACCTCGACACGATCGCGTCGATGACCGAGTTCCTCACCAAGCAGGGGCAGATGGACGCCTACATGGAGTGGGCGCCGACCTATCAGAAGGAGCGGAAGCAGGCCGAGGCGGAGAAGATCGCCCAGCAGCGCGCGGCCGCCGATGCCGCCGCGCAGCAGCAGTCCGCCGCGCACGAGAAGGCCCTTCGCGAACTGCAGCAGCGGTGGGATCAGATGCACTACGTCTCGACCGGCATCGACTACCACTACCAGTTCAGCCAGGGCGTGCCCCCCGGATCGCAGACCGGCGACACCCAGTTCTCGCAAGGCGTCCCGCCGGGATCGCAGATGGGCTACTACAACGGCTCGTACTACAACGGCTACGCCGATCCGTACTACGACATCTGGTGGGACAACACCCATCTCAACTTCTCGAACTGGGGCCCCGCCGGCGGCTGGACCAACGCGAACTCCTACTGGGGCAACACCTACCCCAACTATGCGAACGTCGACGTCGACAACTGGCGCCGTCACTTCCAGCCTTCGTATCGCCCGACCGGAAGCGCTCCGGCGATGAGCGGCGGCGCCGCCGCGGCGGGGGGCATGCGCGGCCGCTGAGCCGGTCCCACGATTCCGCTCGATCCACCCGAGGCTCCGGATTCCTCGCGAACCCGGCGCCCCCTTTCA
>JBMSXH010000184.1:0-5622 GCA_049425445.1 Phycisphaerales bacterium
TGGCCTCGAGCCGGGCTCGCTCGCCCGCGCCGCGGTCTACCTCATCGAGGCCGATCGCGAGGATCTGCCCGACGCCGCGATCGACGGGTCGGTGACGGCGCTTCTCGCCGATCCGGTGACGGAGCGGGCGACGATCGGCGGCTCTGCAAGCGACCGGGTCGTCGTCGAGGTGCACCCGTTGCCGGGCGTGACCGACCCCGCCGGCGACAGCGTCCGAACGGCGATCGCCGCCATGCTCGGATTGCCGGATGGCCATTCGATCGAGGTTCGCACCGGCACGCGGTGGGAGTTCACCGGCGTCTCGCCGGCAGCTGCCCGGTCGATCGCGGAGCGGCTTCTGGCGAATCCGGTCATTCAGGCGATCCATGAGGGATCGTTCCACCCGGCCCGCTTCCCGCGCGGTGCCGAGCGTCGCGCCGAAGTGCCTGAAGTTCCGCTTCTGACTCTCGACGATGCGGCGCTGGCGAGGCTCTCCCGCGATGGCCACCTCTTCCTCTCGCTCGAGGAGATGCGCGCGGTGCAGGCGCACTATCGCCGGCTCGGGCGCGAGCCTCGCTCGATCGAGCTCGAGACGCTGGCGCAGACCTGGAGCGAGCACTGCGTCCACAAGACGCTCAAGTCGACGGTGCGATATCGGGAGACGAGCCACGCGGGACCCTCGATCGCCTCGTTGACGAAGACGGGGCGCCCCGGGCATCGCGTCGAGCCGGACGGCAGCGTGGTCGTCGAGAACCTGCTCAAGAGCACCGTCGCGGCGGCGACCCATGAACTGATCGCGGACGGCCTCGACTGGTGCCTCTCGGTCTTCGTCGACAACTCGGGCGTCGTGGCCTTCGACGATCGCCACGCGGTGTGCTTCAAGGTCGAGACCCACAACCATCCCTCGGCGATCGAGCCCTACGGCGGCGCGGCCACCGGCATCGGCGGGTGCATTCGCGACGTGATCGGCACGGGGCTCGGCGCGAAGCCCATCGCGGCGACGGACGTCTTCTGCGTCGCGCCGCCCGATCTCGCCGCGGTGCCCGAAGGCTGCCTTCCGCCTCGGCGCGTGCTCGGCGAGGTCGTTGCAGGCGTTCGCGACTACGGCAACCGCATGGGCATCCCCACGCTCAGCGGCGCCGTGTGGTTCGATCATCGCCATGTCGGCAATCCGCTCGTCTTCTGCGGCGTGGTCGGACTCATGCCGCGCGAGTTCGTGAAGGGTGCGGCGAAGCCCGGCGACCGCATCGTCGCCCTCGGCGGACGGACCGGGCGGGACGGCATCCATGGCGCGACGTTCTCGAGCGTCGAACTCGAGTCGACCCACGCCGACGAGTTCGGGCACGCGGTGCAGATCGGACACGCGATCGTCGAGAAGACGCTGCTCGATGCGGTGCTTGCGGCACGCGACGAGCCGGGTGGTCCGCTCTTCAGCGCGATCACCGATTGCGGCGCGGGAGGCTTCTCGAGCGCCGTCGGCGAGATGGGCGAAGCGCTCGGTGCGGAGGTCGACCTCGAGCGGGCGCCTCTCAAGTACGCCGGGCTCGATCCGACCGAGGTGTGGATCTCCGAGGCGCAGGAGCGGATGGTGCTCGCGGTGCCGGAGAATCGCCTCGAAAGGCTTGCGGAGATCTGCGCCGAGCACGAGGTCGAGTGGGCCGATCTCGGCCGATTCGGCAACGACGCCCGCGAGCTGGTGCTTCGATGGAGGGGCGAAGAGGTCGGACGCCTCGCGATGGAGTTCCTTCACGGCGGTGTCCCGATGCCGGTGCGCGACGCGACGTGGCCGCCGCCGCAGGGCGCATTCGGAGCTCCGTCGAGCGACTCGGCGATCGAATCGGGAGACTCGCCGCAGGAGGTTCTCTCGATCCTTCGACGACTGCTCGCACATCCGAACATCGCAAGCAAGGCGTGGATCATCCGCCAGTACGACCACGAGGTGCAGGGGCGAACCGCGATCAAGCCGCTGGTCGGCGTCGGAGCCGGCGGCCCGTCGGACGCCTCCGTCGTCGAGCCGGTCCCGGGAACCGGGCGCGGGCTCGCGATCGCGTGCGGACTCGCGACCGGGTGGGAATCCGATCCCTATCTCATGGTGCTCGCGGCGATCGACGAGTGCGTCCGCAACCTCGTCTGCGTGGGAGCGGATCCGTCACGCGTCGCGATCCTCGACAACTTCTGCTGGCCCGGTTGCAGCGACGCCGCGAGCATGGGAGCGCTCGTGCGAGCCGCGGAGGGCTGCTACGACGGGGCCATCGCCTACCGAGCGCCCTTCATCTCGGGCAAGGACTCCCTCAACAACCAGTTCGCCGTCGGCGATGGAACCACGATCCGCATTCCGCCGACGCTGCTGATCTCCGGATTCGCGCCGGTCGAGTCGATCGAGCGAAGCGCGACGATGGACGCGAAGTCCGCAGGCAACGTGCTGCTGCTCGTCGGCGAGACGACCGACGAGACCGGCGGCAGCCATCTGCGACGCGTGGCGCGTGGTTCGGCGATCGACGCCACGAGCGCGGCGTTGCCAGTGGTCGATCTCGCGATCGGCCCTCGCATCGCCGCGGCGGTGCATCGGCTGATCGCCGAGGGCCTGGTGCGTTCGGCCCACGACGCGAGCGAAGGGGGCGTGCTCGTCGCGGCGGCCGAGATGGCCTTTGCCGGCGGGCTCGGAGCATCGATCGAACTCGACGCGATCGGCGAGTCGCTCGCACCGCTCGCCGCCGCGTTCGCCGAGACGCCGAGCCGCTATCTGCTCGAGGTCCTTCCGGAGTCGCTGCCGAGGATCTCCGATGCCCTCGGCGATCTTCCTTGGAGGCGGATCGGCGGATTCGATGGGAGCGGGGTCTTCGCGGTGCGCACCGCCGCCGGCGCGGCGAGCGTGCCGATCGCGACGCTTCGCGAGGCATGGGACTCCGGCGCGAGGATCGACGCATGACGCTCCGAGCCCTCGTCGTGACGGCGCCCGGCATCAACTGCGACGGCGAACTGGCCGAGGCGTTCGATCTCGCGGGCGCGAGGCCCGAACTCGTGACGCTGCAACGGCTGCGTCGCGAGCCCTCGCTTGTCGATCGGTTCGATCTGGTCGGTCTGCCGGGAGGCTTCTCCTACGGCGACGACATCGCGGCCGGTCGCATCATGGCCGCACTCATCCGCCGCGATCTGTACCGGGCGCTCGTGTCGGCGATCCGCCGTGGCGTGCCGATGATCGCGCCGTGCAACGGATTCCAGATCGCCGTGCAGGCCGGCCTCCTTCCCGGTCCGCCGCCCGGCGAGGACTGGCCCGACGAGCCGATGCCGCCCACGGTCGCGTTGGCGACGAACGTCTCGGCTCGCTTCGAGGATCGCTGGACGGGGGTCGAGTACCCGCGCACGAGCGTCTGCGTGTGGACGCGCGATCTCGTGCACGACGGCGATCTCGACGTCCTGCCTTCTGCCCACGGCGAGGGACGCTTCACCACCGACGCATCCACGCTCGCGGCCCTCGAGTCGAGCGGGCAGATCGCGGTGCGGTATGCGGACGGGGAGAACTTCAACGGATCGGTGAAGCGGATCGCAGGCATCTGCGACGCGAGCGGGCTCGTGTTCGGACTGATGCCGCACCCGGAGCGATACCTGCGATGGTCGCGGCATCCGCGATGGACCCGCCTCGAGCCTTCGCTGCGCCGCGGCGATCCGCCGGGGCTGGCGATGTTCCGCAACGCGATCGCCGCGTGCCTGGCGAAGGCGTGAGCGTCGAGTTCCGGCCCGACGGGTCGGGCGAAGCGGCCTCGCGATATCCTCGGCGATTCGCCATCAGGAGAGTGCGCAAGACATGAACACGAGTCGACTTCGCTGCGCCGTGATCGGCGTCGGCAGGATGGGACGTCACCACGCCCGGGTGATGAGTCGTCAGGAGGACGTGGAGTTCCTCGGCGTGCTCGATCGCGATGCGGCTCGCGTGGCCGAGACGGTCGAGCAGCATGGCGGCCGAGGATTCGCGTCGCTCGAGGACCTGCTTGCGGAGAAGCCCGACGCGGTGGTGGTCGCGACGCCGACCGTCACCCATCCCGAGCTGGTGATCGGCCTGCTCGAACGCGGAGTCGCGTGCCTCGTCGAGAAGCCCCTCGCCGCCGACGCCTTGCAGGCTCGGCGCATCGCCGAGTCGGCCGAACGAAGCGGTGTCGCGCTGCAGGTCGGCCACGTCGTCCGCTACGACCCGGTGATGCGGGCGATCCGCGCGATCCAGGGTCTCGAGCCGCTCTTCATCCAGGTCGAGCGGGTGAGTCCGATGACCTTCCGTTCCGTCGATGTGGGCGTCGTCCTCGACATGATGATCCACGACCTCGACCTGCTGCTGATGCTCCTCGGCCGCGAGCCGGAGGAGATCGCGGCGAACGCGGTCTGCGTGCTCGGCGAGGCCGAGGACGTCTGCAACGCGCGGCTCACCTTCCCTGCCGGCGCCGGAGGCATCCGCTGCGTCGCGAACGTCACCGCGAGCAGGCTCGCGATGAAGACCGAGCGGAAGATCCGGATCATCTCGGACGAGCACTACGTCTCGGCGGACTTCGGCAACCGAAGCGGAACCGTCGTGACCAAGACCGCCAACCGTTCGCAGCTCGACGAGATTCGGGCGAGGCTCAAGGATGGCGAGGATCTGTCGAGTCTCAACTATCTGGAACTGGTGAACGTGGCGCCGCTCGCGATCGGCTCGGACGACCCGCTCACGCTCCAGGCTCGCGACTTCCTCGACGCGGTGCGGACCGGCCGCCGACCCGAGGTCGACGCCGAGGCGGGACTTTCCGCGGTGCGGACCGCCGAGCGGATCGTCGAGACCGCCCGCGCGGCCGGAGCGAGAATGGTCTGACCTGCTCGGCCGGAGGCGTTCCTTCCCAACGGCCCTCGAATCTTCGTCGCCCGGCGGACCGAACCCCGCCCGTCCGCCCCGATCGACTCCCGGAGAACCACCGATGAAGCTCTACACCCGAAGCGGCGACGATGGCACCACCGGTCTCTTCGGCGGCGGTCGGGTCGGAAAGGACCATCCCCGGATCGAGGCCTATGGCACGGTGGACGAGTTGAACGCCTGCCTGGGACTCGCCGCGGCCGCCTGCGGGGAGGGAGGGTCCGAGCGCCGGTTCCGGGAGATCCTCACCGCGATTCAGTCTCGACTCTTCGACATCGGAGCCGACCTGGCAACGCCGCAGGGGTCGCCCTATCGAGATCGGCTTCCAGAGGTGGGGCAGCGGCACGTCGAGGAGATGGAGCAGTGGATCGATGAGGTGGATGGACAGGTTCCGCCGATCCGCACCTTCGTCTTGCCCGGAGGGACGGAACTGGCGTCCAGACTTCACCTTGCGCGAACGATCTGCCGTCGGGCCGAGCGTCTGATCGTGGCCTTCGGTCACGCCGAGCCGGTCGGCGAAGAAGTCATCAAGTTTCTCAATAGGGCGAGCGATCTGCTCTTTGCCATGGCGCGGGGCGCCAATCACGCGGCGGGGGTCGCCGATGTGCCTTGGGTTGCCGGGAGCGGGGCAGCCGGCTGAGACATCCGGTTCGGTGGGCCTGCGCCGGGCGCCCCATCGGCATCGCTTCGAACTCGATCGGGCTTCCAAAAAACCTCAACCGGCTTGCGGCAACGGGCCGTATAGTCCGTCTGCGGCGAGAGCCGCG
>JBMSXH010000185.1:0-5607 GCA_049425445.1 Phycisphaerales bacterium
GGGCCCACGAGTCGGCCTGGTCGCGGACTCATCACGAACACCCGATCCGCCAAGAAGACCGCTTCGGGGATGTTGTGAGTCACCAGGATCGCCGTCTTGCTCATCGACGACCAGATGTCGAGCAGCATCAGATTCATGTCCTCGCGTGTGAACTCGTCGAGGGCGCCGAAGGGTTCGTCGAGCAGCATCACATCCGGGTTCTGGACGAGGAGTCGCGCCAGCGACGCTCGTTGCTGCATGCCACCGGACAGCTGGCTCGGATAGCTCGAACCGAAGTCGCTGAGCCCGACGAGATCGAGCAGCGCCTCGGCGCGAGCCCGGTGCTCGGAGCGATTCGCCCGACGGACATCCACCGGCAGCAGCACGTTCGACAGGATCGTGCGCCACGGGAACAGCACAGGCGCCTGGAACATCATGCCGATCTCACGACGAGGTGCACGGATCTCCTCGCCACGGATGGTGAGTTCGCCACTCGTCCGGTCGACGAGCCCGCCGATCATGTTGAGCAGGGTCGACTTGCCGCACCCACTCGGTCCGACCAACGCGATGAACTCCCCGTCTCGGATGTCGAAACTCATCGGTTCCAACGCGTGCACGGGCTCGCCCCGTGGGACGACGTACTGCTTGGAGAGCTCGCCGGCACGCAACAAGACCGGCTCGGCTGGTGACGTGTTCGTCGTCATGAGCGACCACCCTGTGCGTCGTCGACCCAGAAGACTAACCTTCGCTCGGCCCTCTCGATCAGTTGGTAGGCGACGACGCCGAGCGCCGCGATCAAGATCGTCGTGGCGAACATCATCGACGTGTTCAGCGTCGCCTGGAACGAGGTGATGAGGTAGGCGAGCCCATCGCGTCGGATGAGGAACTCCGTCAAGATCGTGCCGAGGAAGGCGATGGTCAGACTGAGCTTGAGACCAGCGAAGATCGCCGGCGCGCCCTCGGGAAGCAGATGGAAGCGGAGCCGTTGGAGTCGGCTGGCGCCCAACGACCTCATCAAGCGGATCCGGTCGACGTTCGCCTCTCGGATGGCGGTCAGTGCGTTCATGAAGACGGGGAAGAACGCGACCAGCACGACGATCACGACCCGCGACCGTGAGTTCGACCCGATCGTGACGGTGAGCAGCGGGACGAGCGCGACCTTCGGCAGCATGTTCAGTCCCACCACGAAGTGGTACACGCCATCGCGAACGGTGGGCACCGTGGCGATCGCGCTCGCGAGGGCGATGCCGCCAATCGTCGACAACACCATGGCGATGGCCACGACTCGCAGGGTGATCCAGAGGTTCTCCCAGAAGTATGCCCGATTCACGAGTTGCCACATCGATGTCAGCACATCGACCGGGCCGGGAAGCAGACGGTCGCTCACCAGATCCATCCCTGTAACGACCACCCACACAGTGCCGATGATCACCCCGGGGATCAGCGCGACACCGATGCGCTTCGTCTGGCTCGACCTGCGATCAAGGTTCGTGGTTATCGTCATTCGGTCAGAGCGAGCGCCTCGATGGCGTCGTAGTCGAAGTCGTTGGCGACCTCGACGAGTGAGTTGTCGACGTACTGCGCAACGTCGACCTCCCGTGACAGGGTGATGCCGTCATCGTCTGCTGTGCCCGTCTCGATGAGGAACTTCTGGTAATCATCGAACGCTGCGGAGTCCTGGGTGCCGAGCAGTCGATAGCCAGGGTCGGTGCTGTCGAAGGCCGCCTCGTTGCCGGCCACGATCAGGTCCTCGAGGAAGCCGGCGACGAACGCCACGTCCACACCCTCGGCCGACGCCGGGGCTGCAGCGATGGCGATCTCAGCGGCAGCCTCGGGGTTCGCACGGAGGAACACGAGCGCCTGGGACTGGGCTCGCAGGAACGCGCCGAGCCCATCGCTGTTCTCGACGAGCAGGTCGGGGGTCGTCGCGAAGACGGTCCCGGGGAAGCTCTGGATGTAGTCGGGGGTGATGACGCGCACATCCACACCGGCGGCGCGGAAGATCTCGAAATCAACGACGGAGCCAGCGAAGATGTCGACCGCTCCGGACTCGATCGCCTCTGCCGTCTCGGCACCGCCGTAGCCGATCGCCACGAACTCGACGCCGTCTCCTTCAGCCAGACCGAGTCGCGCTAGGGCGCCGCGCAAGACCGGCACCTCGCCGCCGGCGAAGTCGGTCACGCCGATCCGGGTGCCCCGGACCGTGTCCTCGGCCCACTCCATGATGGGGCTGTCGTTGCGCACTGCGAACCCGAACGGGTAGCCGCGAAAGACGTTGTAGATCGACACGACGTCTAGGTCCTCGCCAGCGGCGACCAGCAAGGCAAACGAGTCCGCAGCGGCGATCGTGCCACTACCAGCGATCATCGTCTGGATGGCCTTGACCGAGTTTCCGGGATAGTCGGTCGACACCTCCACGTAGTTGTCCCGGTAGAAGCCTTGCGCCTCGGCCACCGCGTGAAGCGCGTTCGCGAACGACGGCCCTGGAGTGGTCAGCAGTTGCTTGATCTGCCATGGCTCGGCCGGTGCCGTCGTGGTCGAACCCGCGGCGGCGCCCTCCGTGCCCGGAGGCGCCGGCTCGGTCGACGCGGTCGTCGTTGCGACAGCGTCGTTCGATTCGCCGCCACCGCAGGCGGCGAGCAGCGCCCCAGCCGTCACGATGCCGGAGGAGTACAGCATCTCTCGACGTGTCCAGACTCGCGCCTTCACACCGTCATTGGACGTGGTCATGGTTCGTTCCTCCTCGTTGCGCCTGGAGACCCACCGGTTGGCGGCCCGCCGGTTCCCCTTGCGGATGGCAGTCCAATACTTAGTCAGTCGAACTAGAAATGCAAGACGATTCTTTTCTTTTTTTGGTCGTCCGACATAGGATGTGCCGATGGCCACATCCGCGCCCCGCCCAGCCCGGCGTGCGCATCAGCGCGGACTCGACACACGACGTGACCTGTTGCAGGCAGCGCTCGTCGAGTTCGCAGCGGTGGGTTTCGAGGCGGCGTCCACCCGAGCGATCGCTCTTCGCGCAGATGTCAAGCAGGGTCAGTTGACGTATCACTACGAGACTAAGGATGAACTGTGGCGGGCGACCGTCGACCTGCTCTTCGAACGCTTCGACGCAGAATTCTCCGCAGCCACGGAGACGTTCGACGCAGCCCTGATCCGGAACGCCGCCGAGGCGTTCGAGGTCGCCGTGCGTGGGCTCGTCCGGGCGGTGTCGCGCCTGCCGGAACTGAACCGGATGATGATCCACGCTTCGACAGCGGACTCAGAACGCTTGGCGTGGCTGGTCGAACGGCACGTCCGTCCGCGGTTCGACGAGTTGGTGCCTGTCTGGGACCAGGTCCGCGCCGAAGGCGGCACGCACCTCGACGCCGACCCCCTCCTCGTCTACTACTGCCTGCTCGGCTCAGCGTCACTGCTGTATGTGAACGCGCCGGAGGCGGCGCACCTGCTCGGCAAGACCGATGCGACCCAGGTGGTGACCGACGCGCTCGTCGAGTCACACGCGGACACGATCGTCGCCATGTTGCTCGGCCCGCGCCCGAAGCGACGCCGGAGCAGCGCTCGTACTAAAGGACGATGACATGGGGTTCAGATTGGCGAACGTCGCCGGGCGTGCTGCGCTCGTTGAGGGTGAGCACTACTTCGATGTGGGTGAGGTGAGCGGCGGAGCGATCCCGGCCGACCCGATGGCCACGCAAACCGGGGTGCGGCTGCGGCTCGACGCGGGCACCTCGCACGTGAAGCGGCTCGGGCACTGCGTGCTGGAAGTCCTCGACTTCCGTGCCAGCGAGACCTGGTACGAGGAGCGCCTCGGCCTGGTCACCTCCGACGAGATCGCACTCGACGAGACCACCGTGATCGGCGCGTTCTTACGCTGCGACCAAGGCGACCGCTACGTCGACCACCACACGCTGTTCCTGATCGGCGCCGGCCGGGCCGGGTTCGACCACGCCGCGTTCGAGGTCGCCGACTTCGACGACCTGATGCGCGGCAACACACACCTCTCCAGCGTCGGCTACCGGCACCAGTGGGGTATCGGCCGTCACATCCTCGGTAGCCAGATCTACGACTACTGGCTCGACCCGTGGGGCCACATGGTCGAGCACTGGACTGATGGCGACCTGTTCAACGATCAGACCCCGCCCAACACCGCCCCCCTCACCGAGCTCATCGGCTCTCAGTGGGGACTCACCGAGGGCGGCCCACCGAGCTGACCATCACGCCGATCCGAACCCATATCCACCATCCGAATCGAGGTACCACCATGGCCCTGCTCCCACTCGCCGCCGAACCCTTCGCGCTGCCGACTGACCGCGACATGCTCCCATCCGAACGGCGGCAGTTCGTCAACACCCACCGCACCTGTGTGCTCGGCTACGCCCGCCACAACGACGGCCCCGCCCAGTCGGTCGTCTACTACATCCCGACCGACGACGGTCAATTGCTGATCGCCACCATGGCCGCTCGTGCCAAAGCGAAGGCCGTCGAGCGGCTCGGCAAGATCAGCCTCCTCGTTCTCGACGAGCAATGGCCCGTCGGCTACCTCACCGTCTACTGCGACGCTGTCGTCGACCGCGACCTCGAACTCACCACCGACGTCGCCATGGCTGTCGCCGGCCGCATGTCCGGCATACCGCTCGGTGACGACGCCCGCCCCTTCGTCGAGGCAATGGTGAAGGAAGAAGGCCGCGTCGTGCTGCGCTGCACCCCCTACGCGACCTTCGCCACCCCGCCCCGGCACCTCCACCGCAACGACCAGGACGAGAAGGTCACCCACTGGCTGTCCGGCTCGGTCGCCTGGGACGCCGCCGACCCCGAGGCCAACTGACCGTGGCACGCATCGAACCGCTCTCGAGCGACGAACTCCCCCAATACGCACCGATCTTTGCCGTGCTCGAACAGACCATGGGGTTCGTCCCGAGCAGCCGGCCGACCATTGCACGCATCCCGCCCTGTTCGACACATTCGCCCCCTTCGCCGCGACGGTGATGAACGCTGGGCAGATCGAACCATCGCTGGTGCAACTCGTCGCCCACGTCGCCAGTAGCGCAGCCGGATGCCAGTACTGCCAGGCCCACACCGTCACCCACGCCCACCACCTCGGCGTCGACGCCGACAAGCTCGAAGCAGTGTGGGCCTTCGAGACCGACGATCGGTTCAGCGACGCAGAGCGAGCCGCCTTGACACTCGCGCGCGACGCCGCCCAGGTTCCCAACCTCGCAACCGACGAACACTTTGCCGATCTCCGACAGCACTTCGACGAGACACAGATCGTCCAGATAGTCGCCGTCATCAGCCTGTTCGGCTACCTCAACCGATGGAACGACACCATCGCCACCACCCTCGAAGCCGCCCCACTCGCCTTCGCCACCCAACACCTCACCAACCGCGGATGGCAACCAGGTAAACACCAAACCGACAGCGTGTAGGCCACGACGCAACTTGCTCGAACACCATGACCATCGGGTTTCATCCCGAAGGTCAAAGGTGTTGTACCGATGTTGTACGAGCACGCTCGATGCAACGTCAGAGGCCCCTCCCGACTTCTCGGAAAGGGCCTCTGTGATGGTTCTTTACTTGGTGGCGGGGGCAGGATTTGAACCTGCGACCTTCGGGTTATGAGCCCGA
>JBMSXH010000186.1:0-5600 GCA_049425445.1 Phycisphaerales bacterium
GGCTGGCACGTCTACTGGCGAAACCCCGGCGACAGCGGCATGGCGCCGAGCCTTCGCTGGACGCTTCCCGAGGGACTTGCCGTTCGCTCGATCCGTTGGCCGCGGCCGATGGTCTTTGCGACCGAGGATGAGACCACCTACGGCTACGAGCGCGAGGTCGGGCTGGTCGTCGAGGTCGAAGCGGCCGCCGAGGCGAAGGTCGGCGTCTCCGAAGGCAGCGTTCGGGGCGAGTGGATGGTCTGCAAGGAGCTCTGCCAGATCGGAGGCGGCACGGTGCGGTTCCAGGTCGAGGTGCTGGCGGCAGGCGATCCGGCCGCCGAGGGGATCTCGATCCGCGCCGGCGAGGCGGTGCTGCCTCGCGACCCCGTGGTGCGCCGCTGGTTCGGTCGACTGCCGCTTCCCGCCCCCGGCGGGATCGGCATCGAGTCGACCATCGTGGGCGATCCAGGCTCCGGAGCGTTCCGACTGCTCCTGAGCGGCCCGTCCGGAACCTTCGAACGGGTGGGCTTCATCCCCGACAGCACGCCCGGGACGACCTGCGGCACGGGTCATCCGGTCTCCGGGGCCATCGACAACGGGCGATTCCGCGTCGAAGTGCCCGTCGAGGTGCGTCCGCAGGACGCCGTCGGCGAACGATTGCGGCTCGCCGGACTCCTCGTATTGGGTGAGAAGTCCGACGATCCAGCCTTCGAGATCGAGGTGTCGATCCCGGTGACGCCGTCACCGAGGGGGAAACAATAGAAGTCGCTCGGGCGGCACCGTCGCGGGACGGTCGTGCCGGCCACGGCGATGCCAGGTCCAGACGGTCGATCGACCAGAAACAGGAGTCTTCCATGCAGTCTCACAAGGCCCTCTCCCGTCGTCTCGCCCTCGCGGGCGGACTTCTCGCCACCCTCGCCTTTGGTGGCACCGCCTTCGCGCAACTCGGCGACGCGGCGCCCGCCGGCAAGCAGCAGGCGAAGTCGGCGCCGATGGCCGAGGTCGGCAAGATGGCGCCGAACTTCACGCTCAAGACCACCGATGGCAAGGAGTGGAGCCTCTCCGACGCCAAGGGCAAGGTCGTGGTGCTCGAGTGGGTGAATCCCGAGTGCCCGGTGTGCGTGCGGGTCTGCGAGACCGGCGTGGTCGCGGAGACGATCAAGGGCGTGAAGGAGCTCTTCCCCGACGCGGTGTTCGTCGCGGTCAACTCGAGCGCGGCCCGTCCGTCGAGCCTCTCGAGCACCGGCTCGTACCTCGCGTCGCACAAGCTCGAGATCCCGGCGCTGCTCGACAGCGAGGGTGCGGTCGGCAAGATGTACGGCGCGAAGACCACGCCGCACTGCTACGTGATCGACGCCAACGGCGTGCTCGTCTACCAGGGCGCGATCGACGACGGCGCGAACGGCAACGCCAAGATGAACTACGTCGTGAACGCCGCCAAGGCCCTCAAGGCCGGCGAGGCGGTGTCGCCGAGTTCCACGCGTCCGTACGGCTGCGGCGTCAAGTACAAGAAGAACGGCTGATCGGGCCGGGGCTGCCCAGGCCCGACTGCGCGATCGAATCCTCGACGGCCCAGACCTCGCGTCCGGGCCGTCTTCGTCTCGAGGCACCGTGCGTTCAGGCGAACCACGCGTCGATCACGCGGCCGTGCACGTCGGTGAGCCGCATGTCGCGGCCGCCGAACCGATGCACGAGCCGCTTGTGGTCGACTCCGAGCAGGTGCAGCATCGTGGCGTGCAGGTCGTGGATGTCGACCGGATGCTCCACGGCCTTGTAGCCGTACTCGTCGGTGGCGCCGTGGATCGAGCCGCCCTTGACGCCGCCGCCCGCCATCCAGATCGAGAATCCGAAGGGATTGTGGTCGCGGCCGTCGCTGCCCTGGGCGAACGGCGTGCGCCCGAACTCGCCCGCCCACACCACGAGGGTGTCGTCGAGCAGCCCGCGTCGCTTGAGATCGACGAGCAGTCCGGCGATCGGCTGATCGACCGCGCGAGCGTTCTCCTCGTGGCCCTTGACGATCGCGTTGTGCTGATCCCACCGGTCGTTGCCGGTGCCCGGACAGGTGAGTTCGATGAACTTCACGCCGCGCTCGACGAGTCGCCGCGCGAGCAGGCACTGCCGCGCGTAGGTCGCGGTGGGTGCGTAGGTCGAATCGACGCCGTAGAGGGCGAGGGTCTCCGCGGACTCGCCCGAGAGGTCCATGAGGTCCGGCACCGACGACTGCATGCCGTAGGCGAGCTCCCAGTTGCGGATCGCGCTGTCGATCGCGTCGGCACCACCGGCCGACTCGGCGAACGACGCGTCGAGCGTCTCGAGCAGGTGCCGCTTGCGGATCTGCGCCGCCGGATCGCGCTCGAGCGGCGCGACGTTCGCAAGTCCGCTGCCCCGCGGGAGGACGATCGAGCCCTGATGCGTCGCCGGCAGGAATCCGTTGCCGAAGCACTCGATGCCGCCCGGCGGGATGAGTCCCCCGTGGAGCACGATGAACGCGGGCAGGTCCCGGCTTCCGTCGCCAAGCCCGTAGGAGGTCCAGGCGCCCATGCTCGGCCGGCCGGCGATGCCCGCGCCGGTGTGCAGGAAGTAGTTGGCGTTGGTGTGCTCGGAGAACTGGCTCGTCATCGAGCGCACCACGAGCAGATCGTCGGCGCACTCTCGAAGGCGGGGGAAGAGGTCGCTCACCGGCGTTCCGCAGGTGCCGCCGGGCTTGAACGCCCAGGGCCCGGCGAAGGTGTTGCCGTTGTTGTTGAACTGGGTCCGCTCCATCGCCATCCCGAACGGCTGACCGTGCTCGGCGACGAGGCGCGGCTTCGGGTCGAAGGTGTCCATCTGCGACGGACCACCGTCCATGTAGAGGAAGATCACCCGCTTCGCCCGCGCGGCGTGGTGCAGGCCGTTCCCGGCGAGCGGTTCATGGTCACCGAGTCCGAACGCGCGGTCGCCGAGCATGGCCGAGGCCGCCATCGCGCCGAATCCGGAGAGGCACGAAGCGAGCATCTCGCGGCGGGTGGTGCCGCGGGATCGGAAGCGGCCGCAATGGCTGGTGGCGGGGCGTGGATCGCTCATGGTGGTGGTTCGCGCGACGCCGCGAGGCGGTTCACTGGAGGAACAGAAACTCCTTGGTGTTGAGCAGCACGTGGGCGAGCGCCGCCCACGCCTCCGGAGCATCGACGCCGATGGCTCGTTCGCTTCCCAGAAACGCGAGGCACGCCTCCGACTCCTCGGGCCGAGGCGGTCGTCCAAGGCTCTCCTCGAACATGCGGGAGAGCCGCGCCGCATCGTCGGCCGGCATGGCCGCGATCCGCGCGCCCCAGGCGTCCGCGACGAGATGCACCAGCGGCGCGTTGAGCATCGCCAGCGCCTGTCCGGGCACGTTCGAGCGGTTGCGGCGTCCGATCGTGGTGGTGGGGATCGGCAGGTCGAACGCCTGCAGGAACGGGTCGGGGAAGTTGCGCCGCACCTCGAGATAGACGCTGCGCCGCCCGGCGCCGTCGAGCGGACCGCTCTGCCCGGGGCGTCCCCGGCCATCCATGAACTCCGTGAGATGCGTCGGGATGCCCGGCCCGCCGATCGCCGGGTCGAAGCGGCCCGAGAGCACGATCAGCGCGTCGCGCAGGCTTTCCGCGTCGAGCCGGCGCAGGTTCGCGCGGTGCGGGATCTCGTTCAGCGGATCGATCGACTCGCCGCGCGGATCGCCCGCGAGCGACATGGCATAGGTGTTCGAGAGCACGATCGCCCGAACGAGCCGCTTGATGCTCCAATCGGCGCGAAGGCGATCGGCGAGATGATCGAGCAGCGCCGGATCCGCAGGCGGCGAGCCGAGGGCGCCGAAGTCGTCGACGCTCTCGACGATTCCGCGACCGAGCAGATGGTGCCAGATCCGATTCGCCATCACCCGCGCGGTGAGCGGGTGATCGCGCTCGATCAGGCGCTGCGCGAGGGCGAGCCGATCCGCAGGCCGTGCCGCATCGCCGTCGAGGCTCGCCAGATGACCGGGGCCGACCGGTTCACCCCGCCGACGGGGGTCGCCGCGAAGTCGAACATGCTCGACCCAGGGCGTGCCGTCCTCGGTCGCAAGCACGCGCACCGGGGACGGTGACTGTCCAGTTCCCGCCGCACTCAGCGCGGCGCGCTGCTGCGCCGTCGACTCGACCGCGACGATCGACTCCTCGGGAATCGGCGGCGGCGAGGCGCCGTCGCTCGTCGCGACCCAGTCGATCTCGAGGAAGCCCTCGCCCTCGTCGATCCACTCCAGATAGGCCCGGTGTCCCCGGTAGCGGTCGAGGTCCCACGAGGCGGTGACGAACGCCTGCGGCGAGTCGATTCCGCGCTTGAAGCCCTCGAAGAGGAGCGCGTTCCGCTCGTCGAGAAAGTAGCCGTCGACGATCACCCTCGCCGTCCCCTTGCCGCGGATCCGCTGGTGCAGATGACGGTGGACGATCTCGAAGGAGGGCGAGCGCAGGGTTCCGGCGAAACGCTCGCCTGGCGCGCGACTCGAGGCGAGGCCGATCGGCGCACGTCGGACCGACTCCGCCTCGATCTCGAGCAACGGGAGTTCCTCGATGCTTCGGGCAAACGCCAGGCCGGTCGCGGAAAAGCCCTGCGGCAGCGGCGTTGCGAAGTCCTCGAGCAGTTCGAGTCCCGCCTCGGCTGGATCGTCGTCGCGCGACTCCGCCCGCAGGGCGGCATCGGCGAGGATCGATCGCTCGAGGGTGCGCCGGGCGAGCAGGCTCTCCTCGCGGGCCCGGGCGATCTCGCCGTGCGGATCCAGTTCGACGATCGCCCGCCGCGCGACCTTGAGATGCGCCGAGAGGCCGTAGTAGTCCGCCTGGGTGATCGCGTCGAACTTGTGGTCGTGGCAGCGGGCGCACGAGGCGGTCACCCCGAGGAACGCCTTGCTGAGCACGTCGATCTGGTTGTCGATGCGGTCCGCCTCGTCCATCGCCACATCGACCGGCGCGTGGGTGCCCTGCGAGAGCCACCAGAAGCCGGTGAGGATCCGGCTCTGATCGAGCCCGCTTGCCGCATCGAGGCGAGGCTGCTCGATGAGATCGCCCGCAAGGTGCTCGGTCAGGAAGCGGTCGTAGGGGACATCGTCGTTGAAGGCGGCGATCACCGCGTCGCGATAGCGCCACGCGTGCGGAATCGGGTAGTCGAACTCGTGGCCATGCGTCTCGGCGTAGCGCACGAGATCGAGCCAGTGCCGACCCCAGCGTTCGCCGAAGGCGGGCGAGGCGAGCAGGCGATCGACTTCGCGCGCGAACGCCTCGTGGGATGGATCGGCCGCGAAGCGATCCAGATCCTCCGGGGACGGCGGCAGGCCGGTGAGGTCGAAGGAGACTCGACGCAGCAGCGTGCGTGGTTCCGCCGCCGAAGCCGGCGCGAGCCCGTGTTCCTCGAGCCGGGCCAGCACGAAGCGGTCGATCGGATCGAGCACCCACGAGGCTTCGGAGACGGCCGGCGGCGGTGGCGGATCGATCGCGCGCCAACTCCACGCCTCGTTGTAGACGGCGCCCTCCTCGATCCAACGGGTGATCAGGTCGATCTCGCGGGCGGTGAGCGCTTCGCCTTCCGGCGGCATGCGCAGATCCGGGTCCTCCTCGAGGACTCGAAGCAGCGCCTCG
>JBMSXH010000187.1:0-5597 GCA_049425445.1 Phycisphaerales bacterium
GAACGAGGTCGGCCCCGTGCCCGACGACCAACACGATCGGCGTGGCGCCGATCTCGCGCAGGGCCTCGACGACGTGCCGCACCATCGGCTCGCCCGCAGCCTGGTGGAGGACCTTCGGGAGGTCGCTCTTCATGCGGGTGCCCTTGCCGGCGGCCAGGACGATGGCGGCGGGGGAGAGGCTCATGGGACGAGCCTCGATCGAAGGACCGACGTGCGAACTGGCCCGCCTAGATTCGAACTAGGACACCTTGGACCAAAACCAAGTGTGCTACCGTTACACCACGGGCCAAGAGACAACCACGCTCGGGGGGCGAAGCATCCGGTACGAACGTCTCGACCCGACCGTTCAAGGTCGGTTCGATCCGCCGTCACGCATTCGTGAATGCCGCACGCGGTCGCCATGGACGCCGAACTCCAGCCAGCACGCCTCGAACCACAGCGCGGGCGGAATCCTGAAGGAGTCCGAGACCGCGGCTTGAGCGGGCTGAAGTGCTGGTCGCCGCGACCTGACACCTCTTGCGGGGCCTCGACTTGCGTCTCGTCCACCACGGCCCGAGTGAAGAATCGCGGAGGATACCGAGAGCCGCGGGGGGGATCAAGGGTTCGGGGCGGAAGGCCTCGGGCCCCGGCCGGCCGAGGTGCCTCTGAAGGCGGCGAGGGTTGCCCCGAGCGAATGGACCCGATGGGCCTCATGGGCCCAGATGCGGCCCATGGGATCCGGACTGGAGCGGAGGCACTCCAGGGCCCCGTCACGCGGTGCGTGCTCGCTTCGCTCGGCGGGCGGTCACATGGACGGGATGGACTGGATGGACGCGATGGACCCGGACGGCGAAGCGCTGCACCTGATGCGAACTGCCGACGGTTGGCGACCAGGTTCGTCTCCTCCTCTCCTCCTCTCCTCCTCTCCTCTTCTACTCTTCTCGCTCTCCTCACTCCTCACTCCTCACTCCTCTCTCGCCCGATGCCCCCAACCTCCAACCCGCCGGAATCCCTCTCCTCCATCGATCCAGCCACCGGCGAGGTCGTCGGCACCGTCGAGATGACGCCGGTCGAGTCGATCCCGCAACGTGTGGAGGCCGCCGCGTCCGCCCAGCGGGCGTGGGGCCGCCTCACGCCCTCCGAGCGGGCGGAGATCCTCGTCGCCGCCGAGCCGGGGCTCCGGGCGCGAGTCGAGGAACTCGGAACGCTCGCCACCCGCGAGATGGGCAAGCCCCTGCCCGAGGGCAAGGGCGAGGCGAAGTACGGCGTCGACTCCTACGTGCCCACGGTGCGCGAGATCGCCTCGAGTCTCGAGCCGATCGTCCGCGAGGACGAGCGGACGTCCAGCCGGCTGCGCTTCGATCCGCTCGGCGTGGCCGCGGTGATCACGCCGTGGAACTTTCCGATCCTCATGCCGCACGAGTCGGTGCTTCCGGCGCTCGTGGCGGGCAACGCGGTGCTCTTCAAGCCGTCCGAGGAGACGCCGCTCGTCGGCGAGGCGTGGGCCGCGCCGATCGTCGAGGCCCTCGACGCGGCCGGTCATCGCGGGGTGTTGCAGGTGATTCACGGCGACGAGCGTCAGGGCAAGGCGTTGGTGCGCTCCGACGTGCAACTGGTCGTCTTCACCGGAAGCCGCGCGGCGGGCGCGGACATTCTCGAGGCGAGCGGCGCCGGACTGAAGCGGGTGATCCTCGAACTCGGCGGCAAGGACCCGCTCGTCGTGCTCGAGGACGCCGACGTCGAGGCGGCCGCCGCCTTCGCGGCCCGGAACTGCTTCCGCAACGCGGGGCAGGTCTGCGTGAGCACGGAGCGGATCTACGTCGCAGCGCCGATCGCCGATCGATTCACGAGCCTGCTCGTCGAGAAGGCCGCGGGGCTCAAGCAGGGCGCCGGCAGCGAGCCGGGCGTCGCGGTCGGACCGATGGTGCACGCCCGGCAGAAGCAGATGGTGCTTCGTCAGATCGAGGATGCGGTGCGGAGAGGCGCGACGCTTCTGCTCGGCGGGACACCGGGCGAGGGGAACTTCGTGGCGCCGACCGTGCTCGCGAATCTCGACCACTCGATGCCGATCATGCGCGAGGAGACCTTCGGGCCGGTCGCGTGCGTGATGACCTTCTCGACCGACGAGGAGGCGATCGAACTGGCCAACGACAGCCCCTACGCGCTCGGCGGGGCCGTCTTCGGAAGCGAGTCGCGTGCCGAGGCGGTGGCGGATCGCCTGACGCCGGGCATGGTGGGGATCAATCGCGGTTGCGGCGGCGCGGAGGGAACGCCCTGGGTCGGCGCTCGACACTCGGGCTACGGCTATCGCGGAGGGCCCGAGGGCCATCGGCAGTTCGCGCAGGTGCGGGTCGTGAGCCGCGCGAAGGCGGTGGCGAAGTGACCGCATCCTGGATGCCGCTGGTCGGCAGCGTCGACGTGGAAGTGCACGATGCCCGAGCGATCTCGATCCACGGCGACGGCTACGTCGATCTGCTGGCGTCGCCGACCGGCGCCGCTCCGGCGGCCTTTCGGGTCATGGCCTCGGCGATCGGCGGCGTGCCGCAGCGAGGCGATCGCCTTCGGCTGCATCTGCTCATGTCCCAGGTGGATCGGGTCGAGCGGCTCGATCCGGCGTAGCGACGCCTTCAGGTCATCGCCAACAGGAAACGCCCCCGGCGCGAGGCCGGGGGCGTTGTCGTCGCGATCAGCATCGGCCTGAGAACGTCGTGGCCGAGCGCCGGTCCCGATCAGCTCCAGTTGCTGAGGAGGGTCGCGAGGTCGGCGCCGTTCACCTCGCCGTCGCCGTTGATGTCGCCGAGGCAGGCTCCCTTCGGCGGGCAGGTGCCCCAGTCGCCGAGGCAGATCGAGAGGTCTGCGCCGTTGACGAGACCGTCGCCATTGAGGTCGCCGGGCGGATTCGGATTCGGAGCCTCGCAGCCGGCGACGTTCGGAAGGCCGCAGGACGCGGTGGGGGTGGTGATGAAGCCGTAGTCGTACGCCGCGGTCCAACCGCAGAGCCAGTTGGTGTTCGCGCTGAACGCGCCGCGGAAGGTGACCGGATAGAAGAACCCGTCGTTCGGAGCCGCGACCGCGCCGCTGGTCGCCGGCCCCTGCGCGCGGGGGTCGAGTCCGATCACGGGGAGCATGGTCTTGCCGCCGCGGGTCACGGCCGGTCCGCGGGTGATCGACTTGATCGGCTGGCTCGCCGGGTCGAATCCGGGGATGAGCACGTTGTTGTTCGACGCGTCGAAGACGCCGCGGGCGTTGGCTTCGTTGTAGGCGTTGGGATCGAGGTTGCGGAAGAAGACGCTGCCGGTCACCTCGATGAGACGGCCCGAGGTCTGCGCGGCGTAGTACTGCGCGGGGCTCGCCGGGGCGTTCACGGTCGAGTAGGTGCTGTACGGCGTGTTCCAGCGGGCGGCCCAGGAGAGGGTGCCGTTGAAGCCGTAGCCCTGCGAACCGTCGCCGTCGACGTTGTCGTTCTTGACGACCGCGTCGCCGAGGTCCATGAAGATCGAGTTGCGGTACTGGACGTTCGCGTTGTCGCGGAAGGCCATGCCCTGGTCGCCGGCTCCCGGCGCGGGCTGCCCGATCACCGTGGCGTTGTAGATGACCGCGGTGGTCACCGGCTGCGCATCGGAGTTCTCGGCGCCATCGACCTCGAAGCAGTTGTCGCCGACGCCCGAACCCTGGCTCGCGTTCAGCGAGTAACCCTGGACCAGCAGGACGAACTGGGCCTTGCCGCGCCAGCCCTGATCGACGTCGAAGCTGTCGTCGCCGATGTTCCAGATGCTCGCGAACTGGATGTTCACGGTGCCGCCCCAGATCTCGATCCCGTCGTCCACGTTGTTCATGATCTCGACGAACTTGATGTCGGTCTCGCGGCCGATGCCTCCGAGCGAGAGCCCGTTGAGCTCGTTGCCGAGGCCGACCACGCGGCCGCCATAGCGGATCGAGAGGTAGCTGATGCAGCCCGAGTCGTCGTCGTCGTCGCCGCCGCCGTAGAGCACGCGGCTGTCGCCGGGGAAGGAGGCGATCAGGCCTTCCATCGCCGCGACGTTGTTCGCGCTGAAGGTCGCGGTGTTGCCGGGTTCGAAGGAGTCGGAGATGTACCCGCGGCCCATGATCGTGAGGTTGCCCCACTCGTTGGCCGCCTCGCGCCAGGTGACGAAGTTGTCGTTGGCGGAGGTCATGATGACCGGGTTGGCGGCGGTTCCGAGCACGTAGATCTTCGCGCCGCGGCACACCGCGAGGCTTCCCGATCCGTCGGTGGTCGGGATGCTGGCGATCACCGTGCCGGGCTCGATGGTGAGGCTCGCGCCGGGCAGCACGTAGATCTGGTTCTGCAGGCGATACACGTTGTCCGCGGTCCAGGTGACCGAGGTGGAGATGTTCTCCGACACGAAGATGTCGGCGGCACTGGCGGCGCCGCCGACGGCGAGGGCGCCGGCGGAGGCGATCAGGGCCTTCCTAACGATGTGGGCGTTCATGATCGATCTGACTCCAGGTTGGGACGAGGACGGATCCGGTGCGAGCGAGCTCCGAGCGCGACTCGCGAGTGAAACCTACGACTCGACTGTGCAGGATCGGTGAGCGGACGTTGAAGGTTGCGTCCGCGCATCTCCGAGCCCGCGGCGGTCGCGACGTCGACGAGGGTGCCTCCGCACTGCCATGACGGCGCTCGGAGATGGTGAAGACCGCGCACGCGCCTTCCGCGGCGATCGTCTTCACGATTCTTGAACGTTCAGAACGCGCAACGACAGCGAACGGCGACGCGTCCGCTCGTAGGTTTCTCGCCGTTGCAAGTCGCCTTCGGTGTTCACGCGAGTCGGCGGCGATCTCTCCGCAGCACCTCCTGCCCGCCCCCGTCCCGCCGGTCCCTCGTTCGCTCGTGTTCGTCGATGCCTGCCGTCGCGGGCCCGACCGTCGAACTCATGAGATGAAGCCACCCCTCGCCATCCAAGTCGTTGCCTCTCTCTGCGTCGCCGTGCTGGCGTGCGGCCGCGTCGCCGCGGGCATGGATGCGTTGCCCCAGACGCCGCCAACGACCGCGGCGATGGACTCCGAGATGCTGCTGCGATTCGCCTTCGAGACGGCCTCGGCGATTCCGGTCCGTCCGCACGAGAAGGATCGGGCAAGAGCGCAGGAGCAGGTCGTCGCGGCGGCGATCGAGCGCGGCCGTCCCGATCTTGCGGCGGAGTGGGTCGAGCGGATCGCCCGGTGGCGTCGAGGCTCCGCGTACGCCGATCTCGCCTACGCCCTCGCCGAGCAGGGCGACGGTCCGCAGATCCGGCGGTACCTGGTGCTGGCGTCGAGCATCGCCGATCGCGAGGCCGACTGGCGCCGCGATCGCGTGCGGATGAAGGTCGCCCGCGTGCACGCCCGTCTTGGCGAGTTCGCCGAGGCGAACCGGATCGCGGGCACCCTCCCCGAATCGGAAGTCGGCCGGATCGACGAGGCGAGGATCGCGGGCGGGCCGCCCGTCGTCGTCGGACCGGACCAGCAGGCGGCGGACGCGGCGTCGTTCGAGCGAGAGGTCCAGTTGCTCGATCGGATCCTCGCGAGTCAGCTCTTCGATCCGACGCGGCACGCGCTCGACGCCTTCGTCACGCTGCACGCGAGGCAGTACGCCGACG
>JBMSXH010000188.1:0-5568 GCA_049425445.1 Phycisphaerales bacterium
GAGGATCGACGTTCGACGAGCGGGCGCGCGCTCGCGTCTACCGTCTGAAGGGACGTCCCGGCGACAACCCACTCATCGCGCACCTCCGCAGCCTCGACGACCTCGATCGCGTCGCGGCTCCGACGCCGTCCCAGCGGAGCATGCTTGATCGACTCGCGAACGCCTACTGGCCGGGGCCGCTCACGCTCGTGCTGCCGAAGCAGCCTGCGGTGCCACTCGCGGCGAGCGGCGGTCGGGACACGATCGCAGTGCGGATGCCCGCCCACCCGGTGGCGATGGCGCTGCTCCACGCCTTCGGGGGGCCGATCTCCGCGCCCTCCGCGAATCGCTCGGGGCACGTCTCGCCGACCTCGGCGGCCCACGTCTGCAGCGATTTTCCGGAGGAGCCGCAACTGCTCATCGTCGACGGTGGGCCGAGCCGCGTCGGCGTGGAGAGCACCGTCCTCGATCTGACCGCTTCGCCGCCGCGGATTCTTCGGCCGGGATCGGTGACCGAGTCGCAGATCGCCGCGCTGATCGGGCCGGTGGATTCGGCGCCGGTTCGCGAGCAGTCGGCAAGTCCAGGCACGGCGGCTCGCCACTACAGCCCCCGCACGCCCGCGAGACTGCTTCCGGCGTCGCGCATCCCCGCGGCGATCCGCGAGGAGCGGCCGCCCTGCGTGGTGCTTGCGATCACGCCGATCGACGTGCCGGCTCCCCACGCGCGTCTATCGATGCCGTCCGACGCGGAAAGCTACGCCTCGCGGCTGTACTCGGTGCTGCGCGAAGTCGATCAGGCGGGCTTCGGCACGATCATCGTCGAGCGTCCGCTCGCGATCGACGGCCTTTGGGCAGCCATCCTCGATCGTCTCGAGCGGGCAACCGCCGCGTCCTGATCGAAGGCTCGCTCACCAGTTCCGCATGGGGATCTTCACGCCGGTGCGGTCGGCGCACTCCCGCGCGATCTCGTAGCCCGCGTCCGCGTGTCGGAGCACGCCCATCATCGGATCGTTGGTGAGCACGCGCTCGAGTCGAGCACCGGCTTCGTCGGTCCCGTCGGCGACGATCACCTGCCCGGCGTGCTGGCTGAACCCGATGCCGACGCCGCCGCCGTGATGGAAGCTCGTCCAACTCGCGCCGCTGGCGATGTTGGTGGCGAAGTTGAGGATCGCCCAGTCGCTGACCGCGTCGGTGCCGTCGAGCATCGCCTCGGTCTCGCGATTCGGCGAGGCGACCGACCCGCAGTCGAGATGGTCGCGCCCGATCACGATCGGGGCGGAGACCTTGCCGGTGCGAACCAGCTCGTTGAAGAGCAGCCCCGCACGGTGCCGCTCTCCGTACCCGAGCCAGCAGATTCGGGCGGGCAGGCCCTGGAAGGCCACGCGCTTCTGCGCCATGCGGATCCAGCGGTGCAGGCCCGCGTCGTGCGGGAACAGTTCGAGGAGCGCTTCGTCGGTGGTGCGGATGTCGGCGGGATCTCCCGACAGCACCGCCCAGCGGAACGGCCCGCGCCCCACGCAGAACTGCGGTCGGATGTACGCGGGCACGAAGCCCGGGAAGTCGAAGGCCCGCTTGAAGCCCGCGTCGAGGGCCCGCTGCCGCAGGTTGTTGCCGTAGTCGAAGACCTTGGAGCCCGCATCGAGGAAGGCGACCATGAGCCGGACGTGCTCGGCCATGCTCTGCATGCTGAGCGCCGTGTACTTCTCGGGGTCCTCGTCGCGCAGGCGATCCGCTTGCTCGCGCGAGATTCCGTCGGGGTAGTAGCCCGCGAGCGGGTCGTGCGCCGAGGTCTGGTCGGTCAAGGTCTCCGGCACGATCCCGCGTTCCTCGAGTCGGCGGAGCAGATCGATCGCGTTGCCCAGCCAGCCGATCGAGATCGCCTCCCGGTTGGACTTGGCCTGAAGCGCCCGATCGATCGCCGCGTCGAGGTCGTCGATCTCGAGGTCGAGGTAGCGGTCGTGGATCCGCTTCGAGAGCCGCTCGCGGCACATCTCCGCCATCAGGCAGACGCCCTCGTTCATGGTGATCGCCAGCGGCTGCGCCCCGCCCATGCCGCCGCATCCGGCGGTGACGTTGAGCGTGCCCGCAAGCGTTCCACCGAAATGCTGTCGCGCGCACTCGGCGAAGGTCTCGTAGGTGCCCTGGAGAATGCCCTGCGTGCCGATGTAGATCCAACTGCCGGCGGTCATCTGCCCGAACATCATGAGGCCGCGGGCGGCAAGGTCGTCGAAGTGCTCCTGCGTGGCCCAGTGGGGCACGAGGTTCGAGTTCGCGATCATCACCCGCGGCGCATCGGGATGCGTGCGGATCACGCCCACCGGCTTGCCCGACTGCACGAGCAGCGTCTCGTCGGCAGCGAGTTCCTGCAGGCTCTTCACGATCGCGTCGAACGCCTCCCACGATCGCGCCGCCTGCCCGCGGCCGCCATAGACGACGAGATCCTCCGGACGTTCGGCGACCTCCGGATCGAGGTTGTTCATGAGCATCCGCATCGCGGCCTCGGCGGCCCAGGTGCGGCAGGTCTTTTCCGGTCCTCGCGGCGCCCGGACGGTGCGGGCTGCGGAAGTCGTGGTGGTCATGGGGCGAGTATAGAAGTCGCGCCGACCTGGCCTTGAGGATCTCGCCACGGGATGAAAATCGCCCGCCGGCGCGACGCGAGGTCGTAGGCCGGCGGGCGAGCGTGAGGAGAAGCCTGCGTAGGGTCGGTCGGCTCGAGGGCCGTCAGGGATTGGCGACCATGAAGCACCCGATCACGTTGGCCGCGGACGGAAGCCCCATCTGCGACCGACTGACGAGCACTTCGAAGGAGCCCGAGGTGTTCGTGCCGGTCGAGACCGCATCGAACCCGAGCAGATCGCAGCGGTTGCCGCTCGATCCGGCGACGGAGAAGTTGCCGGTGGTCGAGAGCAGGATTCGCCCGTCGGGCATCACCGCGGCGGCATCGACCTTTTCGGAGCTGGCCGAAAGAGCCACATCGCTGCCGTCGAAGTACCACGACCACGTGCCTGCGGTGCTCGATCCGAGGCTCGTCGGATTGAAGACGAGCAGATCGTGGGCCGCGAAGCTGCCGGCGCCCGGGACGCTGCCGCCGCTGTTGGTCGAGATGAGCATGCGGCCGTCGGGCAGCAGGCCGAGGGCGGAGGTGTCTTCACCGTTGGTCGTGAGACCGACGTCGCTCGCGTCGAAGTGGAAGAACCAGCTTCCCGCGGTCGAAGAGCCGCTCGCGGTCGGGCGGAACCGAAGGATGTCCGAGTCGTCGAAGCTCGTGCCCGACGGAGCGCCGGAGAGCCCCGCGATCGAACTCGCGGCGGTGAACGAGAGAAGCAGGTCGCCGTCCGCGGTTCGGGCCGCCGCGTCGATCGCGAGCGAGCCGGCGCCGACGTTGGCACCACGGAACACGAGCCGCCAGCCGCCGGTGGTGAGGTTGTAGGCGACGAGGTCTGAGGCGGCGACGGTGCCGACGCCCGGAAGGCTCGGGCTGCCCGACAACGCCATCCAGATCTCGGTGCCGGTGGTGGGAGCGCACTGCCCGCAGCTCATGCCCGCCAGTTCGGCACAGGTCTGGTCCCATCCGAGATCGCAGCAGGTCGGGTCGGCGGCGCAGACCGTGGCGCAGCAATCGGCATCGCTGCATCCCGGGGTCAGGTTCGCTTCGCAGCAATCGCCACTCGCCGGATCGCCGCACGAGGCGACTTCGAGCGAGATCGAGAGCGAGCCGCTTCCCGAGCCGGAGTACCCGCCGAGGCGGATGAGGTACTCGACGCCGGCCACCGCGGCGAAGGAGACGCTCGAGGTGTATCCGGCGCATCCGGACGCGTCGTCGTTGCAGGCGACCAGCGTCGCGTTCGCGCATCCGCCGTCGTAGACCGCCAGACGCGTGTCGAAGTCCGCCGCGCCGCAGGTCGAGATGGTGAGGGTGCCGGACTCCGCGGCCGCGTGCTTGAACCAGAGGTCCTGCGCGATCGAGGTCCCGTATCCGTCGTCGCAGGCCGCGGGCAGGGCGGGAGCACTGTCGCTCGCGGACGTCGTGTCGAAGGGCGTCGAACCCTCGGCCACGGCGATGGCGCCCGCACACTCGTCGTTCACCGGGCCGCCGCCACCACCACCACCGCCGCCACCGCCGCCATCACCACCGCCTGCCGCGAGCAGCGCGCTTTGCAGGTTGACGCGGCCGGATCCGAGCAGACCGATGTAGCTCGGGTTGAGGGCATCGATGTTGTCGGCGCTGTCCCGCACATGCGCCCAGACCTGGGCGGCATTCAGGCTCGGGTTGGCCGCCCAGACCGTCGCGGCCACCGAGGCGACGAGCGGAGTCGCCATCGACGTGCCCGAAAGCGACGCGTAGACATCCGAGGCGGGGCTGCCGGAGTTGTGGTAGGTGCTGTAGATCGACGAACCGGGAGCCGAGATGTCGACCCAGGATCCATAGGACGAGAAGTTCGACTTCGCGTCGCTGTTCGCGGTGGAGGCGACGCTCCAGACGTCGGTCCGCCCCGCGAGGTAGGACGCGGTCTGGTTGTTCGAGTTTCCGGCCGCGGTGAACACCATGCCGCCGGCGTTGATGAAGTAGGTCGTCGCGGCGCCGAGACCGCCGGAGTTCGAGCTGCCCCAGCTGCAGGAGATGATCCTCGCGCCCTGATTCGCGGCGTAGTACATGGCGCTCGCGGCGAAGTCCATGCGGATGTAGCCCGGATCCCATCCGATTCGCAGGCTCATGATGCGAACGCCGTTGGCGTCGGCGGCCAGCGAACCGGAGTTCCATCCGCCCGCGGGGCTCGCGACGCCCGTTCCGTTGTTGGTGATGGCGGCCACGATTCCGGCGCAGTGGGTTCCGTGACCGTCGAAGTCGCGGGGATCGTTGTCGGCGCCGGAGCAGTCCTCGCCCGACGTGCAGCTCGAGGTGTCGCTCACGAAGTCCCATCCGACCACGTCGTCGACGAAGCCGTTGCCGTCATCGTCGACGCCCGCAACGCCGTTCGCCTCGGCCTGGTTGATCCAGAGATTGCCGCGAGCGCCGAACGGATTGGTGGGACTGCCGCTGCTGCCGCCGAGATCGCGGTGGTAGTACCGCACCCCGGTGTCCGCGACGGCCACGATCACGCTCGGGTTGCCCGAGGCGATCGCCCAGCCCTCGACCGCGTCGATGTCGGCGTCGTTCGCCTGGTTGAGGTACCACTGGCTTCCGAAGCTCGGGTCGTTCGGCACCAGCGGGCCGGACTGCGCAACCGGGTGCACTCCGATCGGCTCGACGGCCTCGACCGAGGGGTCCCGCGAGACGATTCGCATCGCCGAGTCGAGGTCGATCGCCTCGCGATCGATGCGGACGACCCAGTAGCCGCAGAGCTCGAGCTTCGCCGGATCGGCGGCGGCGATCCCGGGCTGATGCGAGCCGGGGAAGAGCTGTCGCATGGAGACGACTCCCGCCGTGGCGAGGGTGCGATCGAGGGCCTTCAGGCCGAATCGACCGGTCGAGTCGTTCGCCTGCATGGCGGCGAGTCGATCGACGCCGCCGGAGAGCCGGACGACGAATTCGTCCTCGACCCACCACGCCTCGGCAAGGCCTTCGCCGACGAGGGGAGCGCCGAGGTC
>JBMSXH010000189.1:0-5562 GCA_049425445.1 Phycisphaerales bacterium
CGCTGCTGCTCAAGGGCTACTTCGACACCGCGACGCTCGAGGCCACGCTGCAGGTGCAGGCGCTCGATCTCGGCCCGGACTCGCTGCGCATCGCACCGCCGAGCGTGCGAGCCTGGTGCCGCGAACTCGAACTCGCCGGCCGCGTGTCGACGTTCTCGGTGCAGTGGGCGCCCAGCAAGCCGTTCGACGCGATCCTCGACATCGAATCGCTCGCCTTTCGGCTGCCGGATCTCGGCGGCGAACCGTGGGTCCGCTTCCGCGGCGGGGAGATCGAGTCGGCGGTCCGTCCGCCGCTCATGAAGGTGCAGTCGGGACGGATCGTGATCTCCGAGGAGCGGCTCGCGCTGACGGGGCTCGAAGGATCCTTGGGCGGCGAAGGCTCGGGCACCGTGCCGCTCCCCTTCGCGATGGACTTCCGCGTGGATCTGGCCGGCGCGATCGGCGAGAGACTCGATGCCGAGTCGTTCGATCGCATCGCGCGGGCTTCGGCGTTCTCCCTCGATCTCTCGGTGCGCGGCTTCGAGAACCTCGCGATGCCGCTCGCGGACCCGGCTTCCGCGGAACCGTCGCCGGAGGCCCCGTCCGCGGATGCGATCGATCTGCCGCTCGTCGCTGGGCGCATCCTCGAGAACCTCGGAGCGGTCTCGTGGCGGATGGAGATCGACGTCTCACTCGAGCGGGGCCCGCCATTGGCCTTCGAACGCGGGGTGCCCAAGGCGGCGACGGTGGAACGATCCGGCAAGCTCATGCTGTCCGACGGCGAAGGCGCCTACTACCGATTTCCGTATCCGCTCGAGCAGGTGTCGGGCTACCTCACCTTCGAAGGCGAAGTGGTCGAGATCGCCACGCTTCGGGGCAAGGGGCCGACCGGTGCGGACATTCTGATTCGCGGAACGCTCCTGATTCCCGAGAACGACACCGCGGTCGACATCACCATCTCGAGCCCCAACGTGCCGATCGATCGGCATCTGGTCTCGGCCCTCGACGATGGGCCCGCGCGGCTGCTGACCACGCTCTTCGACGAAGCAGCCGCGGAGCGGTTCCGGGCCCTCGATCTGCTCGCGACCCCCGAGTCGATCCGCGATCTCGAGCGGGAGCGAACACGGCTCGAGGCGGAGTTGCGCGCGCTCGAGCCGGGCTCGCCCTCGCGAGCCGAACTGGCGGATCGGCTGTCGAATCTCGAGCGGCGCATCGCCGCCGGCCCATTCACCCTCGGCGGACGGGTGGGGCTGGATCTGCGCATCGAACAGGGTCTCGGCAAGAACGCCCCGCTCCACACCACCGGATCGATCGAGTTCGCGCGATGTGGCCTGATGCTCGAGGGCTTTCCCTATCCGATCGTCGCGACGGGAGGACGCATCGAACTCGAGGACGAGCGAATCGCGTTCACCGGCGGCTCGCTCCCATTCATCGCGCCCGGCGGTGGCGTGGGCCGAATCTCCGGCGACATCCTCATTCCCCGGAAAGGCGACGAGCGAGGATTCGAGCCGCAGCTCGAGATCGTCGCCGCCGACGACTTCGCCAACCCCGCGATGCTCGCGGCGATCGATCCGCCCGAGTGGATCGTGCGCTACCTGCCGTCGGACACCGAGATTCCTGGGGGCTGGGCGGATCTGCTCGACGCCGAGGGGCGCGTCTCCATGCATGGTCGCGTGACGCCCGATCCCACCGGCACGCTCGAGCCCGACTGGGAGTTCGTCGCCAAGGTCGAAGGATGGACGGTCTCACCGAAGCCTCCGCTCGCCACCGCGATCCTCGAACTTGGCGCGGTCTGGCCCGATGGGCTCGCGGCGCGGGAGCTTCGAGGCGCCATTGCGCTCGAGCCCGGACTGGTCGAGTTCAAGGGCCTCTCCTTCGAGTTTCCGCAGGAGGGCGACGCGGCGCGCCTTGTCGCCACCGGCACGATCCATCCGCGCGACTCGGCGCTCGAGGTCGAGATCGACGCGAACGCCCTCGACGCGGCCACCTGGGTCGCCGCGACCGACGCGACCGATCCGGAGGATCCGTCGATCTTCTCCCGTCGCAACGTCGAAGGCAGGCTCGATGTCGAACTCCGCGCCACCCGCACCGGCGAGGAGTTTCGGCGCGAAGTCGAGATCGTCGGCGGACGCGTCTCGATCGACGGGGGATGGATCGACGAACCCAATCCCCCGCGGATCGATCTCGAACTGCTCTCGGGCACCGCAGGATTCGTCGGAGACTCCACGGTGCTTGCCGGCACGCTTCTCAGGATCTCGCAGGCCGGACCCGAGGGCGACCTGCCGGAAGGCGAGGTCCGGTTCGACGGAACGCGCCCGCACGAGGAAGCCCCGTGGACGTTGCGGTGCGCGTGGCGCGACGGCGACCTCGCCGGTTCCGCGACCCAACTGGCGATCGCGGACTTCCTCCCCGAGATCCGCGACGCCTGGCTGCTGCTCGCCCCGCAGGGACGATTCGGCCTCGACGTCGACCTCGATCCATCCCGCGACGATCTCGGCCGGCTCGCGATCTCGGCCGAGGGAGCCTCCATCGCACTGGACGACGCACGGATGTCGATCTCGAGCCGCATCCCCACGCCGATCGAGATCCGTCCTCGAAAGGTGATCCTCGGCCGCAGCGAGATCCTGCTCGGCGAAGGCGACGACACCGCCGTGCTCGACGCGTCCGCGACCTTGGAGCGAGAGACGCCGCGCCGCCTGTCGCTGCTCGGCAGCCTTTCGATGCCACACCTTCCCTCGCCGGCGCTCGACGCGCTCCCAGCGGGCATTCGTACGACGATCGACTCGCTCTCGCTCGCGTCGGAGGGCCCCGCCTCGATCGACGACCTCGCCCTCGAGTGCGTCTGGCACTCCGGCGATCCGCCCGACGCGCCCTCGAGCCTGCAGACCCAGGGGTCGATCACCGTCGAGCGAGCGTCGTTCGAGGCAGGGCTTGGGTTCCGCGACGTGGACGCGACCGCCACCATTCGAGCAAGCCGGACGCCTGAGCGGCCGCTGACGATCGAGGCGTCGATCCACGCCAACCGCGTCGTGACGCTCGAGCGGGAACTCGTCGATGCGGACGCGATGCTTCGATTCGATGAGGACACCGGGCGACTCGCCGCTTCCCCGATCGCGGCGAGGTTCTACGGCGGCTTTCTCGAGGGCGACGTCATCGCCGACCTCGCGCGTGGCCGCTACCGGGTTTCGCTGCTGACCGACGAGGTCGATGCGGGCCTCCTCATCGCGGGCATCCCCGACGAGGGCGAACCGGCGCCACAGGGCGGTGGCCTGCTGCGCGGACGGCTCGCGATCGAAGGCGACTTCGACGAGTCGACCTCCGCACCATCTCGAATCGGACGGGGCCGCGTGCGGATCGAGGATGGATCCCTCGCGAAGGATCCGATCTCGATGAGTGTGCTGCAACTCTCGCAGCTTTCGCTGCCGATCAACGACGCGATCGCCGACGCGGACCTGCGGTTCTTCATCGAGGGCGATCGCCTGGTGCTCGAGTCGATGGACCTTTCCTGCGACACGCTTCGACTCGCCGGAGACGGCGAAGTCGATCTCGACGAAATGACCATTCGCAGCCGATTCACCGCCAAGGGAACGGTCCCCGGCGTCAGCGATCTGCTCGCCCCGATCGCCGGACTGCTCTACGCCATCGACCTCGACGGACCGCTCGCGGATCCGAAGGCGTCGATGCATCCCCTGCCCGGGCTGGCGCCGCCAGCCAGGCAACCATCCACCCTCGATCGACTTCGACTCGCCGGAGATCACCCTTGAGCGACTCACCGACCGACCCGAACGGCGCCGCGCGTCCGCCACGCCGTTCCGATCCTCTCGTCGAGCAGGCCATGTCCTGGCTCGCCGCGCAGCATCCGGACTTGTCCGGGCGGCGTCTCGCACTCGCGGCGCAGATGGCGGCGGTCGCCTCGAAGATGCTTCACGACGGCGCCGACCTCGGGCAGATCAAGCTCGTGGCCTCGGCGATCAAGGAGGTGCGGCACGCCTATCGCGTCTTCAATCGCTTCCGCGGAGTCCGCAAGGCGAGCATCTACGGCTCGGCCCGCACGCCTCCGGATCATCCGGACTATCGCGCCGCGAGCGAGTTCGGCCACCTCATCGCCGCGCAGGGCTGGATGGCGATCACCGGGGCCGGCAACGGGATCATGAAGGCCGGTCACGAGGGCCCCAAGCGCGAGGCGTCCTTCGGACTGTCGATCAATCTCCCGTTCGAGACCAACGCCAACGAGTACATCCTCGGCGACGCGAAGCTGATCAACTTCCGGTACTTCTTCACCCGCAAGCTCATGTTCGTGAGCCATGCCGACGCCTTCGCCGTCTTCCCCGGCGGATTCGGAACGCAGGACGAGCTCTTCGAGTCGCTCACGCTCATCCAGACCGGCAAGAGCCCGATCGTGCCGATCGTGCTGGTGGAGGGAGAAGGCGGCGACTACTGGCGGAGCTGGGAGACGCACATCCGCCACGATCTGCTGCGTCACGGATGGATCTCGCCGGAGGACATCGACCTGTACCGGGTCTGCGCGACGCCTCAGGAGGCGGTCGACGAGATCCTCGCCTTCTACCGGGTCTACCACTCGAGCCGCATGGTCGGTCCACGGCTCGTGCTTCGCCTGCAGCACGAGATCGCACCGGTGCATCTCGAGGCGCTCAAGGACGAGTTCTCGCCGCTCCTCGCCGAAGGTGGCTTCGAGCAGAGCGGCATGCTCGATGGCGAGAACGCCTTCCCCGAGCTTCCTCGACTGCACTTCGTGCACAACCGCCGGCACTTCGGGATGCTGCGGCGGCTCATCAACCGCCTCAACACCCTCGAGCCGGCATGAGCCGCCGACGCGCGAGCCTTGCGATCCGAGTCGCGTGGTCGCTGCTGCTGCCGACGCTGGCCGGGTGCGCGACCAGCGCGCCGCCGACCGCGCCGACTCCCGATCAGCCGCCGGATCCGCGTCTGAAGGCGGCGCAGCCGAGCGACGAATCGAGAGTGGGCATCGAGACGCGGCAGTGGCTCGTGGCGTCGCCGCCGGATCGCATCGCGGCCGCGATCACCGCATGGGCCTCGGGCGACGGCGCCGACCTCGAGTCGTCGTTGCGACGGATCGACGGGCTGCTGCTCGCCAAGGGATCGGCGTCGAGTCTGCCGGACCTGCTGGAGAGTCTTGGCGGAAGCCGCACCGATCTGCGGGTCTGGCACGGGCAGGCGCTCGAATGGCGCGACCTCGCGGGCGTGCAGATCGGTCGGGCGACGATCGCCATGGTCGCGGGACGCCCCCAACCGATCGCGCCGGGCCGGCTCTCGCTGGTGATGCGCGGGTGGGGGCAACCGATGGAACGCGGGGCCGCGTGCGAGATCGAGCTCGGACTTCGCTGGAAGCCCGAACGACGCGCCTCGATCTCGCTCGAGGAACGTGGCGCCTCGGATCTGCGCTGGGTCGGTGAGCTCGCGGATCGCTTCGACGTCGCGCGTGACGAAGTCGTGGTGATTGCGAGCGAGCCGACTCCGGCCCCTGCCGAGACGGGACCTCCGGTCGCCGTGCCGCCGCCACTGGGCCGACTGATCCTCCCAGAGCCAGCCCACGGGCTTGCG
>JBMSXH010000190.1:0-5559 GCA_049425445.1 Phycisphaerales bacterium
CTGGAAACTCGGCGCGGCCGCCGGAGCGATCGAGGTACAGCGTGAGACGTCGTGGCGTCGGAGACTGCGTTGGCGGCGCTGGACGACGCCGCTGGCGGCGGGGCGAACACGGCGCTTCGGCGAGCGGCGATGGCCAAAGCGGCCTGCTCGCTGACGTTCTCGGGTGGTGCTGAGGGCGAGGACCGACTCATCGTGGCGCGGAACGGAGCGATTCCCGTCGCGATGCGGGCCTTTGCAGTGGGCGAGCCTCGAGCGAGAGTCTGGTCCGACGGCGGCGATCGGATTCGACGTCGCGACCGGCCCTGCGGCTCACATCGGCTTCTCTTCGACGGTCTGGTCGTAGACCTCGAGGAGCTTCGTCTTGTCGAAGATGAGTTCCTGCCGCGAGAGCCCCGTCACCTCGTAGTGGGGCGTGAGCTCGATGGCGTCGCAGGGGCACGCCTCTTCGCACATGCCGCAGTAGATGCAGCGCAGCTCGTCGATGTCGAACTGCTTGGGATACTTCTCGCGATCGTCCCAGGGGCTCTCCTCGGCGACGATGTGGATGCAGTTCGCCGGGCAGGCGGTGGCGCACATGAAGCACGCCACGCAGCGGACGCGGCCGTCCTCGTCCTTGTTCAGCCGATGCACGCCGCGGAAGTAGGGGCGGTACTGGCCGCCGTCCTCGACCGGGCGATCGTCGCGCTTCTGCTCGGGGTACTGGACCACCCAGAGGGTGTCCTTGTTGGAGCCGTTGCGGCCGAAGTTCTGGAAGGCGTGACGCAGCGTGGTGCCGAGGCCCTTGAAGACGCTCGGGATGAAGAGGCTCTCGGTGCGATTGAGCCGGGTGACGCTGCAGTCGATGATGTCGCGGTCGGGGATCGGCATGGGCGGCATGGTAGAGGTCTCGGAGTCGCTCGGGCGTCGTCTCGGCGTGCGGTTTCAATCGACGGTTCGGTCGCCCCCACCGCCGCCGGGCGAGTCGCGACCCGCTACCGTTTGGGTGATGCTCGGTCTCCGCTCCAAGGGTCTCTCCGGCACCGACGCCGCTCGCGAAGCGGAAGAGGTCCGCATCGGCTACCGGATGCTCGGTCTGGGCTTCCAGGTGGTCAGCGAGGTGGGGGCCGGGCTGCTGCTCGGATGGCTGATCCAGTGGGCCACCGGCTGGAAGTGGTCGATCGCGGTCGGCGGAGTGGTCGGGATCGTGGTCGGGCTCACCACGCTCGTCCGATCGGCGTGGAAGTTGAACGCGAGCCTCGAGTCGCCTCGGGCGAAGCCTCGTCCGCCCGCGAAGGGGGGACCTGCGTGAGTCTGGCCTCGCCGGCGACTTCGAGCGGGGGAACGACGAGCCCGCAGGATCGCGAACCGCGGTTTCGAGTCTCGCCGTGGCTCCTGCTGGGCACCACGCTCGGGGCGTCGATCGCCGCCGCCGCCGCCGCGTTTGCGATTGCCGAGCGGCTCGCGGACGCGGGAGGTGCCGCCGCGATCGGAGCCGCCGTCTCGGCGGCGACCGCACTGCTCGGGGTAGCGATCCTCCGCCCGTCGGCGGAGCGTCCGGCGAGCGATTGGATGACCTCCTGGCTCGCGGCCACCGTGGTGCGACTGCTCTTGACTCCGCTGCTTGCGGTCTCGCTATACTCCGCCCTCTCGCTGCCGGGAAAGCCGTTTCTTCTGGCGGTGGCGGGGACGTATCTGGCCTGTCTTTTCGCGGAAACCGCGGTCCTGGCCAGAGCCGTCGGAAACGCCTTGTCCCAAGCCGCGCCGCAACGCGGGAACAACCTCCCGTCCGGCGATCGTTCCTGACCGAGTCCTCCTCCTTTCGATTCGCTTCGCATGCTCGAAACCCTGACGCTGCTGGCCGCCGGAGGGAAGTTCAATCCGCTTGGGCACGTGCTCGACCAGCCGGTTCCGCTCACCAACGGCGCCGTCAAGTTCAGCCTCGTGATGATCTGCCTTGGCGCGGTCCTCGCGTTCCTGATGCTGACGCACGCGGCGAAGCGGATCACCATCGGTCCGGATTCGCAGGGCACCGAGCGCTGGGTCACCAAGGGCCGTCTCGCGCAGCTGATCGAGTCGATCGTGGTCTATCTGCGGGACGAGATGCTCGTGCCGGTGATGGGCGAGCGGCTGACCAAGCGATACCTCGGCTATCTGCTCTCGCTCTTCTTCTTCATCCTCGTGCTGAACCTGATGGGCCTGATCCCCCTGATGGACTTTCAGCACGTGGTGACGAGGAACTCGGCCGAGCAGGAGGCGTGGGTGTTCTTCGGCGGCACCGCCACCGCGAGTCTCGCGGTCACCGGAGCCCTGGCCTTCATCTCCTTCGTCGTCATCCAGATCCACTCGATCCGGGAACTCGGATTCGGCGGCTGGATCGAGCACCTCTGCGGCGGCCACGACCTCGTCGCCGGTCCGAAGGGGCTCTGGCTGGTCATTCCGATCATCTTCGTCGTCGAGTTCCTCGGCCTGTTCATCAAGCCGGCGGCCCTGGCCATTCGCCTCTTCGCCAACATGGTCGGCGGCCACACCCTGATGGCCACGCTCCTGGGCTTCGGCGGGCTGGCCCTCGGCAGCGGCCTCGGCATGCTGGCCGTTGGCGGAATCACCTTCGTCTCGGCCCTCTTCGCGGTCCTGATCGGCGTCCTCGAGGTCTTCGTGGCGTTCCTTCAGGCCTTCATCTTCATGTTCCTCACCGCGGTCTTCATCAGCACGATGAGCCACGAGGAGCACGAGCACGACGAGCACCATGGCCACGAGGGCCATCACGGCGCGGAGGCCGCGGCCCATCACTGATCTCTCGGCGGGGCGGTGCCTCGCCAGACGCGTTTCCGATTAGAGTTCTCCCCCCTCGCTGGCGGCGGCCAGCGTCGGGACTGACCCAACCAACCCACCGCCGTGACTTTCGCCCCCCGGATCCTCGGGACCTTTGGAGCGGACCTGACATGAAGAACCTGTTCACGCTGTCGATCCTCGCCTTCGTCGCCACCGCGGTCGCGGCCGCGAACCCCGCCCTCGCTCAGGAGGCGGCTGCTCGCGTCAACACCATGCAGGGACTCGGTGCGGGTCTCGCCGCCGGTCTCGCCGTGCTCGGCGCCGGCATGGGCATCGGCCGCATCGGCGGCAGCGCGGTCGAGTCGATCGCCCGTCAGCCCGAGATGGCCGGCAAGATCTTCATCAACATGATCCTCACGGCCGCCCTCATCGAAGGCGTCGCCCTGTTCGCCGTCGTCGTCGGCCTGCTCGGCTTCAGCAGCTGATCCCGTCGTCCTCTTCTCGGAGCGACTCATGACCTCGCTGCTCCTGCTCGCTGCCGGCGACGGGTCCGGTCCGATCCCGTCCTCGGGCGCGGACGTCCTCACCGCCATCGTCACGCTGGTGGTGTCGCTCGTGCTCTTCTCGCTGCTGGCGGTCAAGGTCTGGCCGCCGATCGTGAAGGCGCTCGATGCCCGCAACGACAAGATCCTCGGCGAGATTCGTGCCGCCGAGGAGGCTGGTCGCAAGGCGAAGGCGGCGATGGAGGCCCACGCGGCCGAACTCGCCAAGGCCCGCGAAGAGGCCGCGAAGATGATCTCCGACGCCCGCGAGCAGGCTCGCCGGGCGGCGGAGGAGCTTCGGGCCCGCAACGAGGCGGAACTCGCCTCGATGATGGCCAAGGCCAACGCGGACATCGAGGCGGCGAAGCGCCGTGCGGTGGGTGAACTTCATCAGCACGCCGCGTCGCTCGCCTCGGCGGTCGCCACTCGGATCCTCGGTCGCGAGATTCGCCCCGAGGATCAGCAGCGCCTGGTGGAGGAGACCCTCTCCCAGGTGAACGGCGGCAGGGTCAACTGAGCCGGACTCCATCAACGCCATGACCGCCGCCCACGATCAGGTCGCCAGCGTCTACGCCGAGAGCCTCTACGAGCTCGCGACGAAGGCCGGTGGAGCGACCAAGGCTTCCGAAGTCGCCGCCGAACTCGAGGCGATCGACTCGGCGATCCACGCCGAGCCGGCGTTCCTCGAGATGCTTCGCTCGCCGATGGTCGACCGAGACCGCCGGGGCGAGGCGCTTCGGAAGGTCCTCTCCGGCCGTTCGAGCGATCTCGTGCTCCGCACGATGCTCGTGATGAACCGCCGGGGCCGCGCGGGCGAGATCGCCTCGCTCGCGTCGGCGTATCGCGCGATCCTCGATCGCGAGGAGGGCCGGCTGCACGTCACCGTGTTCACGCCGGGCGAGATGCTGGGCGGAACGCTTCAGCAGCTCGTCCGCGATCGGATCAAGGCGACGCTCGGCAAGGAGGCGGTGATCGAGGCCAAGGCCGATCCGGAGATGATCGGCGGCATCAAGCTTCGCATCGGCGATCGTCTGATCGACGGATCCGTCGCGACCCGATTGCGGCGCATGCGGCAGTCGCTGCTGACCCAGGGGAATCCCGAGGTCCGCAGCCAGTTCGAAAGGTACGTGGACGAGGCCTCCTGATCGCGTCCGCGACGCGGCCCGGCTCCACTTCTTCAGGTGAATCAGCGGCGGTCGAGACCGCCGAGGAGACGAGAGCGTGAAGATCAAGACCGACGAGATCGCATCCGTCATCAAGCAGGAGATCGAGCAGTTCGGCAGCGAACTCGAGGTCTCCGACGTCGGGCAGGTGATCGAGGTCGGAGACGGCATCGCCCGGGTCTACGGCCTCGGCAAGGTGATGGCCGGCGAACTCGTCGAGTTCGAGGGCGCCGACGGCGTGATCACCGGACAGGTGATGAACCTCGAGGCCGACACCGTCGGCTGCGTGCTCTTCGGAAGCGACCGCGGCATCCGCGAGGGCGACACCGTCCGTGGCACCGGCCGACTGCTCGAGGTGCCGGTCGGCTCGGAGATGCTCGGACGCGTCGTCGATCCGCTCGGGCGCCCGGTGGACGGCGGCCCGGCGATCACCACCACGCAGACCCGCAAGGTCGACATCGTGGCTCCCGGCATCGCGGCTCGTCAGCCGGTGAAGGAGCCGCTCCAGTTCGGCATCAAGGCCGTCGACTCGATGATCCCCGTCGGTCGAGGCCAGCGCGAACTCGTGATCGGCGACCGCAAGACCGGCAAGACCGCGGTCTGCCTCGACGCCATCATCAACCAGAAGCAGTACTGGGGCACGCCCAACGCGGTGGTCTGCATCTACGTCGCGGTCGGCCAGAAGGAGTCGACGGTCTCCGGAGTCGTCGAGACCCTGCGGTCCAACGGCGCGATGGACTACACCATCGTCGTCTCCGCCCCGGCGTCGTACTCCGCGCCGCTGCAGTACATCGCGCCGTACGCGGGCACCGCGATGGGCGAGTACTTCATGTGGCAGGGCAAGGACGGCAAGACGCCCAAGCACGTCCTCGTCGTCTACGACGACCTCTCCAAGCAGGCCGTCGCCTACCGCCAGCTTTCGCTGCTGCTTCGCCGTCCGCCCGGACGCGAGGCGTACCCCGGCGACGTCTTCTACCTGCACAGCCGCCTGCTCGAGCGTGCGACGAAGCTGTCGGACGCGAACGGCGGCGGATCGCTCACGGCGCTGCCGATCATCGAGACGCAGGAAGGCGACGTGTCGGCGTACATCCCGACCAACGTGA
>JBMSXH010000191.1:0-5553 GCA_049425445.1 Phycisphaerales bacterium
CGCCCGGAGGCCCTTTGGAAGTCGAGCCCGATCGCGCACTTCAAGGGGGTGCGCACGCCGACGCTCATCATCCACAGCGAGGGCGACCTTCGCTGCAACGTGGAGCAGAGCGAGCAGGTGCACGCGGCACTCGTCGCGCAGGGCGTGCCGACGAGGTTCGTGCGCTATCCGGTCTCGACGAGCCACGGCATGAGCCGCAACGGCCCGCCCGACCTGAGGATCCACCGGCTGCGGGAGATCCTCGCGTGGTGGCGCCGCTGGATGTGAGCCCTGGAGGGCCGCGTTCGCCGCGATGGATCCGAGTCAGGCCTTCGAGCCGGAAGCCCCGGACATCCCGGACGGCGCGATCGCGGCCGTGCCCGCGAAGAGCCGCGCGAGCTGCTCGCTCGAACGCCGAATCGCCTGCTCCCACGGCAGGCCGCGGATCTCGCGTCCGCTGATCGAGTCGCGGAAGTCGAGCACGGTCTCCTCGTCGAGCAGATGCCGGTAGTCGATGGTGAGTTCCGCGTCCGCCTCGAGGTCCTCGAGCGCGAAGACGAATCCGAGATGCCAGAGGCAGTTGGGCTTGAAGCTGTGGTTGAGGTGCGACTCCTCGGACCACTCTGGATCGACGGTGAAGACCCGCTCGAACCATCGGATGCTCGAAGCAACCTCGATCGAGTCGGTCGGAAGCCTCGCGAGATCCTCGGCGGAGCAGAGCGGATGGGCCTGATTGGGCACGACCAGCACGCGTCCCCGCTTGATCGGCTCGCAGGTGAAGAGCCCGAGGCCGGCACCGGGAATCCGAGAAGGACCGATCGCGTGTTCGAATCGCAGCATGGACGCGGAATCTACGGCAAGTCGCCGCCCCGCTGCGGCTCCTCCGCCGGCATCCCCGGTCGCACTACACTCCGCCCTCCCATGACCGCACCGAACCTGCCCGATCGACCCGACACCGACCCCAAGGGCTGCGAGATCGTCCGCGCGATGCTCGAGTACATCGGGGAGGACCCCGAGCGTGAAGGCCTCCTCGACACGCCACGCCGGGTGGTCGGCGCGTGGAAGGAGCACTTCGCGGGGTACTTCCTCGATCCCCTCGAGCCGCTCGCGAGGACCTTCAGCGAGGTCGAGGGCTACGACGAGCTGGTGCTCCTGCAGGACATCGAGCTGCAGAGCCACTGCGAGCACCACATCGTGCCGTTCGTCGGCCGAGCCCACGTCGCCTACATCCCCGATGGCCGGGTGGTCGGGCTGTCGAAGCTCGCGCGGGTGGTCGAGATCTTCTCGAAGCGACTCCAGGTTCAGGAGAAGCTCACGGCGCAGATCGCCTCCGCCATCCAGGAGGCGCTGCGTCCGCAGGGCGTCGCCGTGATCGTGCAGGCTCGTCACTTCTGCATGTGCTACCGAGGCGTCCGCCAGCCCGGCGCGTGGACGACGACGAGCAAGCTGCACGGGATCTTCCTCAAGAGCGCCGCGGCTCGCATGGAGCTCTTCACGCTGATCGGCATCAAGCCGGAGGCGTGAGGCGGTTGGACCGAGGCGCCTCGCACCCCGGGGTTCCGGATCGCCACGGCGCATCGCGTTCCACCGGATCGCTCCTCGTTCGACCTCGGACGCCGGAGCCGAGCCATGCTCCACTCAACCGGATCGATCGGGCGATCCGATTACGATCCTCCGTTCCTCGGAGATTCCGTCATGACTGCGCCCGCCCCTGCCGCCGACAGCCCCGCCCCGATCCGCATGGACGACCTCGTCGCCCTCTGCCGGCGGCGCGGCTTCGTCTTCCAGAGCTCCGAGATCTACGGCGGCATCAACGGCTTCTGGGACTACGGGCCGCTCGGCGTCGCCCTCAAGCGCAACCTGAAGGACGCGTGGTGGAAGGACATGGTCCTCTGCCCGCCGGACGGCCCCGACGGCGATCCGCTCTCGATCGTCGGGCTCGACAGCACGATCATCATGAACCCGAAGGTGTGGGAGGCGTCCGGGCACGTCGGCGGCTTCAACGACCCGATGGTCGACTGCCGCGAGAGCAAGGCCCGCTACCGCGCCGACCATCTCGCGTGCCTCGGGCTCCGGGGCGACCAGGCGGGTCAGATCTTCGTCTTCGTCGAGAGCGACGACGCGAGCCTCGCCGCCGCCCGTCGCAAGCTCGAGAAGTACGTGCGCCGCGATCTCGCCGACGAGGAGCTCGACCGCTGCGCGTTCACGAGCCTGTCGGCGGAGGAGCGGGCGATCTCGGTCGGCCCCGATGCGAAGACGCCCGGCACCCTCACCGAGCCGCGGATGTTCAACCTGATGTTCGAGACCTACGTCGGGGCGATCCGCGAGGACGACAGCAAGGCCTACCTCCGGCCCGAGACCGCGCAGGGGATCTTCGCGAACTTCCAGAACGTCCTCGACTCGACCCGCGTGAAGGTCCCCTTCGGGATCGCGCAGATCGGCAAGGCCTTCCGCAACGAGGTGACGCCGCGCAACTTCACCTTCCGCAGCCGCGAGTTCGAGCAGATGGAGATCGAGTTCTTCATCCGCCCCGACTCCGCGAACGAGTGGTACGCCTACTGGCGCGAACTTCGCCATCGCTGGTGGAAGTCGATCGGGCTCACGGGATCGAATCTCGTGCTGCGCGAGCACGATCGCGACGAGCTCGCCCACTACGCCAAGGAGGGCGCCGGCACCTGCGACATCGAGTACCGGTTCCCGTTCACCGCGCCGGGCTTCGGCGAGCTCGAGGGCGTGGCGCACCGGAGCGACTTCGACCTGCGCCGCCACGCGGAGTTCTGCGGCAAGGGCGAGAAGATGCGCTACTTCGACCAGGAGAAGAACGAGCGGTACTTCCCGCACGTGATCGAGCCGTCCGCCGGCGCCGACCGCGGGACGCTCGCGCTTCTCTGCGAGGCGTACACGCCCGACCCCTCGCGCCCGAGCGGCGTGGTGATGAAGTTCCACCCCCGCATGGCGCCGGTGAAGGCGGGCATCTTCCCGCTCGTCAACAAGGACGGCATGCCCGAGATCGGCGAGCGGCTCTACCGCGAGCTGCGTGGACGCTGGCCGGTCGAGTTCGATCCCAAGCAGTCGATCGGCAAGCGCTACGCCCGCATGGACGAGGCGGGCACCCCCTACTGCTTCACGATCGACAGCGACACGCTCGCCGATCAGACCGTCACCGTTCGCGAGCGGGACTCGCTCAGCCAGGAGCGGATCGGCCTCGATCGCGTCGCGACCTACCTCGCGGAGCGGATCGGCGGCTGAGGCCCCGAGCGAACGCGATCCTCAATTGAGCGTGACGCGGATCGCGTCCCGGATCGCGTTGCGGACCCGGTGCTTGGCGAGTTCGGGCACCGGCAGCATGGCGTCGGGCAGGTCCGCCGCCACCGCTCCGTCCTCGAAGCCTCGCGAGGAGATCGGGCCCGCGTCGCGAATGCGGCAGAGTTCGGCCGCCTCGTAGCGATCGAGCGCCTCCCGCACCCGCGCCTGGACCTCCGGGCCGGTGCGATCCCCGGCGAGCCAGACCGCGAGGTCCGCGGCATCCTCCGCACTCGGCTCGACCAGTTCGAGGCCGAGCCGCTTCCAGAGTTCCAGTTCGACGTTCGACAGCGACGCGGTCGCGGTGGGATCGCGCAGAAGCAGCAGCCGCGATCCGGGATCCGCCGGGAGGATGAAGTCGAGCGGCGTGATCCGGCTTTCCCACGACTGACCGGAGCCGGTGAAGACCTGAATCGCGCCATCGAACCACGACGCGTCGACTCCGGGCGTCGCATACACGCTGACGATGCGTCCCATCCCGCGGTCGAAGTAGATGACGCCATCGGGCGCCTCGCCAGCGCGATCGCCGAGATCGAGGAGTGCTCGGCGAATCTCGGCGGCCGGGTCCAAGGCCACCTTCGCCGCGCGAGCCTGAAGCCGCCCCACCAGCCGCGACGGAGCATCGTCGAGTCGCACCTCGCTCGGCGTGCCTCGCACGAGCGCCGCGAGCGACTCGGGCATCGCATCGCCTCCGAGAAGCCCGGAGAGATCGCCTTCGGAGTCGAGCACGACGATCGACCGAGGCCCCGAAGTCTCCTTGGTCGCCGCAATCGCGGCGAACACCAGCGCGACCACCATGCCGACGGCGAAGAGCACCACCGCCGCGAGCATGCGGCCCGCACCGCGCTTGACGCCCGGCGAGGTGAGTCCCCAGCGAGGAGGTCTCGAACTTCGAGCGGCCACTCTCGGCGCTTCCGCCGTGGCTCGCCGCTCCACGGCCGGCTCGGTCGAGCGATCCGCCCCGACGACCGACCGCTCGATTCGATCGGGCGAGCGGCCTTCGTCGCCGAGGCCGAAGGACTCTTCCCGAGACGCCGCCGCCGAGGCGACCTCGCCCCGGAACGAAGGCAGCATCGCGGGCTTCACGCTCCAGGGGTCCTTCGCGGCGAGGATCGCCTGCAGGTCGGCGAGCATGGCGGCGGCGTCGGGATAGCGCTTCGCATAGTCGGCCATCGCGCGGCGCACCACCCACCGGACCGCCTCGGGGCTTCGCTTGCTGAAGCCGCTCAGGCCGCCGTGCGCCGGGAAGGTGTCCTCGAGGCCGAGATAGAGCATCGCCCCGACGCCGTAGAGATCGAACTTGGCGCCGTCGACTTCGTGGACCTTCACGCCCCGCAGCGCGAGCCGCACCATCTCCGGATCGCGGAAGTACTCGGTGCCGTGGGTGGTGAGGGTCATGCCCGAACTGAGGCTCGTGACGAGCCCGATGTCGACGAGCCGCGCCTCGCCGCCGGCGACGAGCACGTTTTCCGGCTTGACGTCCTTGTGCCACAGCCCCGCACGGTGGTATCGGTCGAGCGTCGACGCAAGGCCGAGGGTCCACTCGAGCACGCGACGAAGCCCGTTCGCATCGAGCCCGTCCTCCGGGCCGAGACGATGCAGGGATCGCACCGCTTCGTTGAAGTGGGCACCGGGGAAGTACGGCATCGCGTACCAGAAGCGTCCAGGCTCGAGTCGATGTTCGACCACGAGTCCGAGCCGCGTGGCCGCCTCCATGGACCGTGATTCGCGCACGATCTGCGGAAGCGTCGAGCCCTCCGAGAGCGCGAAGGTCTTGATGACCACGCGATCGAGCCCGTCGGGCAGCCGACGACGGATCTCCGGCGAAGGCTTCGCGATGAAGAGCCTCGCCCCCGACCCGCCTGCGGGCAGCGTGCCGACGATCTCATAGCCCGGGAAGGCGTTCCTCGACGCGGCGACGGAGACGGGGGCCGGGGTCGCGATCGGTCCGGGCGATGCCGGCACCACCGATCCGGGCACCGCCGATCCGGGCACTCGGTTCGGCGGACCGATGAAGCGAATGCAGAGCGGGTATCGCCACGGCTCGCCAGCGTGCGCCTTCACCGCCGCGACGATCGTGAGCACGACCCACGCGAGCAGGACGACCGGGATGATCGCGAGCCCGACGAGGATCGGCGTGAGCAGCAGGCCGATGCCGCTCAGGATCGCGACGGTGATGTTGAAGTTGACGCTCTCGCGGCCCTGCTCGTCGAGGTAGGGCATGCGGTCCTTCTTGGCGAGCCAGAGGACGAGCGGCCCCACGACGTTGCC
>JBMSXH010000192.1:0-5537 GCA_049425445.1 Phycisphaerales bacterium
CCGGACATGGCATCGGACTCGAGGTGCACGAACCGCCGCTGCTCGACTTCAAGGGCCCGGAACTCGTGGCGGGCGATGCCCTCACCATCGAGCCCGGGCTCTACGGTCGGACGGTCGGCGGCGTCCGGGTCGAGGATCTGGTGATCGTGACCGAACTGGGGTACGAAAACCTCAACTCGTTGCCGGAGGGACTCGACTGGCGCTGAGAGGCGCTACGCCTCCTCGGCGTACCCCGCCGGCGTCACCGGAGGGGGAGTTCGCAATCCGACCCGAGCACCCTCGCGGCAGAGTTCCGCCAACGCCTGATGCAGCCTCTCGTGGTCGGGATGCGTCTCGAGGCAGTTGAGCAGGTGATCGATCCGCTTGAGCAGATCCATGCCCGGATCGAGGTTCTCGAGAGCGCTGTCTCCGAGCTGCTCGAGCGCCTTCGCCATCCACGACGGCGTTGGGGCGGAGGGCTTCTTGGGCGGCGCGATCTTCGTGCGAATCGTCACGGGGCCGATCGCCACGACCGGGCACTCGTTCATCCGGGTGATCGGCTCGCGGCAGACCACCGCCACCGGCACCTCCTGCTCGAGCGCGAGCAGGCGAAAGCGGCGTGCATCCGCGCCGACGAGGGGAGGTTCGACGAGATGGATGCCCGGCGAGACCTGCGTCTGCTCGTTGGGCGCCTCGGCGATGAGGAGGACCTTCTTCGTCTCGAACGCCTCGGCGAGTCGCTGTCGCCGAGCCTCCTGCAGCGGCAGCAGGATTCGGGCCATCGCGTCGAAGTCGTCGGCGGCTCTGGCGATCGAGAGCGCCTTGCTCGCGAGACGTTCCGATTCGAACCATGCCCGGCGGCGCATCGCCGCCTCGGCTCGCTCCATGAGATCGGTGACGCCTTCGGCGCGTGGCTTCGCCATGAGCGGAGGATGATGACCACCGGACGCGGCATCGGCAAGTCGAGGAGCGTCGCGAACGAGGCTCAGCCCTGATCGGCGTCGACCATCATGAAGCGGATGCGGGCCTCGGCCGCGACCTTGTCGCCGACGAGTGCCCGAGCCTGCACGCTGCCGGTGCGGGCGGTGCCACGCAACGCCACCACCTCGAGCAGCACCTGGTCGCCCGGGGTGACCGGCTTGCGGAGCTTCACCCGATCGAGGCTCAGGAGCACCGCGATCTTGCCGGTGTGCTCGAGCTTGCGGGAGAGCAGGAGGCCGCCCATCTGAGCCATCGCCTCGACGAGCAGGACGCCCGGCATGATGGGGGTGCCGGGGTAGTGGCCCTCGAAGAACGGCTCGTTGATGGTGACGTTCTTGAGGCCCACGGCTCTTCGATCGCCCTCGACCTCGAGCACGCGGTCGACGAGCAGCATCGGATAGCGATGCGGCATGAGCCGCAGGATCGCCCTCGCGTCCATCACCGCGTCGCCGACGGTGAGTGCGGTGCGTTCCTCGGCGAGCATCTGCTCGCGAAGGCGGAGCCCGAGCAGGCGATTCAGCGCGTGGCCCGAGCGGGTGGCGATGATCCGTCCCTGCAGCGGTCGGCCGACGAGCGAGAGGTCGCCGAGCACGTCGAGGACCTTGTGCCGCACCGGCTCGTCGCTGAAGCGGAAGGCGTTGTCGATCGGGCCCTGAGGACCGATCACCAGCACGTCTCTCGGCGAGAGGTGCTTGCCGAGGCCCTGGGCCTGCAGCGACTCGGCCTCCTCCTGCAGGCTGAAGGTCCGGGCCGGCGCGATCTCGCGTCGGTAGTCGAGCACCGACGGATCGAAGGCCATCGTCTGCCGTCCGATGCGGTCGGAGTGGGTGCCGTAGTCGAGCTCGTAGACGACCTGGAGCCCGGGTCGATCGGAGGGAAGCGCGGCGATCATGCTGTCGCCTTCCTCGATCACGATCGGCTCGCGGATCCTGAACACGCGACGTGGGGCATCCTGTTCGACGATTCCGGCTCCGAGGATCGCGTCGACGAAGGGCATCGCCGAGCCGTCGCCGCAGGGAAGTTCCGGTCCGTGCAACCGCACGATCGCGTTGTCGATGCCCAGACCGGCGAGCGCCGAGAGGCAGTGCTCGACGGTGTCGATGCTCACGTCGCCTTCCCGGATCGCCGTGCGACGCGCCCTGGGCACCGAGTGATCGACCGTGGCCGCGATGCGGACCGGCGGATCGAGATCGGTCCGCTCGAAGGCGATGCCGGCGTCCGGCGGGGCGGGCGCGATTCGTGCCTCGGCCATGGCGCCGCCGAGCAGCCCGCGGCCGGCGACCAGCACCTCGGAGGCGAGGGTGCGCTGGCGATCGATCGAGGCGGGAGTGGTGACGGACTGGAGCATCGTCACGACTCTCCCATCCGCTGCTTGAGCTTCTTCACCAGGTCCGGCAGCTTCCGCACCGCGATCGCCTCGCGCATCGCCTGCGTCCGTTCCTGCGCCGGATAGCCGGCCCACGTCTCGCCGTCGGGAATGTCGTTCATCACGCCCGACTTCGCGGCGATGGTCACGCCGCGACCGATCGTGATGTGGTCCGCGACGCCGGTGCCGCCCCCGATCAGGGTGCCGTCGCCGATCGTGACCGACCCCGCGAGGCCGACGAGCCCCGAGAGCGCGCACGAGCGGCCGATCCGGCAGTTGTGGGCGATCTGGCAGAGGTTGTCGATCTTGGTGCCCGCGCCGATCACCGTCGATCCGAACTTGCCGCGGTCGATGCAGGTGTTGGCGCCGATCTCGACGTCGTCCTCGATCACCACGTCGCCGAGATGCGGGACCTTGACGAGTCCCTTGCCGCCCGGTGCCGGGCGATACCCGAAGCCGTCGGTGCCGACCGCCACGCCGCAATGCAGGGTGACGCGGCGCCCGATCACGCATCGCTCGCGGACGGTGACGCTCGCGTGCAGCACGCTGCCCTCGCCGATGATCGCATCGCGGTAGAGCCGCACGCCGGCGACGAGGATCGACCGCGCGCCGACGCGGCAGCCGGCGCCCACGCAACACTGCGGGCCGATGGCGGCGGTGGGGTCGATGGTCGCGGTGGGATCGACGACGGCGCTGGGGTGGATGCCGACCGGCGGAGACTCCGGTTCGGGCGCGAATCGCTCGAGGATCGTGATCATCGCCGCATCGGCGTCGTCGACCCGGATCACCGGTCGGGACGACTCGGCTGCAGGGAGCGCCACCTTTCGGCTGACGAGTGCCGCCGAGGCGGCGGACTGAGGCCACCCGGAGGCCCACTCCGAGTCGGCGATGAAGGTCAGATCGCCTTCGCGGGCCCGGTCGACGGACTCGAGCCCGCGGATCGCCACGTCTCCGGGGCCTTCGAGTTCGCCGCCCACGATCTTGGCGAGGGCGGCGGCGGTCAGGTCGGCGGGAAGGGTCATGGTCGCATCGCGGCTCGAGGAGGGATCAGCCCTGCGCGGCCTCCATCGCATTGAGCTTGGCGATGAGGTCGTCGGTGATGTCGAAGGAGGGATTCGCGAAGAGGAATCGTCGCGAGGAGATCTGCTGCAGCATCCGCTGCGAGTCCGTCGGCTCGATCGTCGGAATCGAGTCGTCGACCATCACGTAGTCCCAGCCTCGCTCCTTGGCGAGGTCGGCTGCGGCCTGCCGGATCTTCATGTAGATCTGGCGCATCGCCTTGGCCTGCTCGGCCTCGGCCTTCGCGCGGGCGAACCCCTCGAAGGCGCGGAACTCGGAGATCGCCTCTTCGATGCGGGTGGCGACCTCGAGCTGCGCGGCCGACCCGGGCTGGAAGGTCTCGAGTTCGGCGTTGAGTTCCTCGATGCCGTCGCGAAGCACCTTCCGCTGGGCGTCGAGATCGGCGGCGACCGTCTGAAGTCGAGCCTCGGTCTTGGCCTGCAGGTCGATCGAGTTGAAGACCCGCTCGAGATCGACGCTCGCGACGACGGCGGGTCGCTGCGGCGCGAAGGCCGCCAGGGCGAGCAGGGAGCCGCCGACGAGGAGCGCCATCGCGGTGGCGGCGGTGCGTCCGAAGCGGGGGAGTGATGCGTTCATGGGAAGGGTCGCTCTGGGGGATCGGTCAGGGACGCACGGCGCGGGCGTTGTTCATTCGGACGACGAGCTGCTCGGTGATGTCGGTGGCCTTCGCGGCGTACAGCAGCCGTCGGGCCTCGATCTGGAGCTTCACCTGCTGTTCCTGGCTCATCTCGATCTCGCGGGAGACGGTGAGCGGCCCGAGGCTGTCGTTGACCAGCACCACCTCGTAGCCCTCCGCCTCGGCGAGGCGGGCGGCCTCGTCGCGGACGGCGCGGTAGAGGGTCTGCCAGCGCAGGCTCTTCTCGCGGTCGAGCTCGATCTGCTTGAGCCGGCCCCACTCCTCGAAGCGAAGCCGCATGAGGATGAGGTCCTCGCGGGCCTTGGCCGACTCGGCCTCGCCGGTGATCGACTCGAGCTCCTTGATCCTCGCCTCGAGGGAGGCTTGGCGGGTCTGGAACTCCTGGGCGATCCGCTGCTGCAGCGAGGTGAGCCGCATCTCCCAGTCCGCGTTCTCGTTGAGCCGGTCGAAGACCTTGCCGAGATCGACGGTGGCGAACTTGCCCGGGGCCGCGATCGCGGGTTCGCGGGCCTCGAGGGGGCGGAGCAGGACCGCCGCGGAGAGGACCGCGGCGGCGAGGACGACGGCATGCGAGGAGCGGAGCGCCATGGCGGGGGTCTCGTGCGAAGCGAAGGGTCTCGGCAAGGCGGCGGGAACCGACCTGCGAGGCGAAGCGTCGGATTGTAGTGGTCGCGTCGGACGTTCGCCGCCCGGCGATCGGGCGTCAGAAGGGCAGTTCCGCCGAGAAGCTCAGCAACTGCTCGAGGTCCTCCTCCTGCTTCAGGATCGGGAACCCGAAGTCGAAGGCGATCGGCGCTGGGCCGAGTGCCTCGAGGTAGAGCCGAATTCCCACCCCGACCGAGACGCGGTACTGGTCGAAGCCCACGTCGGCCTGCACGGTGCCGCTGTCGATGAAGGCGACGCCGGCGACGAAGCTGTCGACGATGGGGACCTCGTACTGAACTCCGGCGAAGAAGAGCCAGTCGCCGCCGATCGGCTCGTTCACCGGGGTGGTGGGAGCGGCGATGGTGCCGGTCGCCTTGGGGCTGATGGTGCGGAACTCGAAGCCGCGGAAGCTGCGGCCGCCGAGATAGAACTTCTCGTAGACGGGCGCATCGCCGCCGAAGATCCAACCCACGTCGGTCGAGAACCGCAGCGTGCTCTTCCGGCCGAGGTAGTCCTCGTCGAGGGTGAAGAAGGTGGTGACGCCTCCGCTCAGCGTGGTGAAGGTGGTCTCGTCGCCGAAGGCCTGCCGCACCCCGACGTTGATTCTTGCTCCACGGGAGGGGCGCTGGAAGTCGTCGACCGTGGTGCGGACGAGGTTGAAGCCGACCGTCGGCAGGTTCGTGGGGCCGCGATCGTCGTAGACCTCGATCGGCGTGTTGACGTCGAAGTTGTCGAGACTGATCCGCTGCCAGCCGAGCACGAGGCCGGCGTTCCAGCGATCGCCGAGCCGCCGCCCGAAGCCGACGCTGAAGCCGTAGCGGTTCTCGCTGTAGTCGGGGAAGATCCGAT
>JBMSXH010000193.1:0-5535 GCA_049425445.1 Phycisphaerales bacterium
CAGCGTCGCCGAATCCGTCCGAGTCCGCGTCGGGATACCAGAGGCGTTGCGTGGAATCGGCAACGCCGCATCCGCAGGCGCCGGGTGCGGTCTTGTTCGGATCGTTCGGGCAGGCGTCGTTGCAGTCGGGGGTGCCGTCGAAATCCGAGTCGAGCGCGCAGGGGTTCGCATCCTGGGTGACCACGATGGTCGTGGTCGCCGAGATCTCGCCCGCGATCGTGACCGTGGCGGTGCGGCTGGTCTCGGTCTCGTTGGCGGCGACGGTGAACGAGAACCCTCCGCTGCCGGTGCCGACGTTGCCGGTCAGCACCAGCCACGCGGCGTTCGAGGTTGCGGTCCACGAGCAGTTCGAGTTGGCGGTCACGGTGGCGCTCACCGAGCCGGCCGAGCCCGCGAATCCGAATGCGGTCGTCGCCGCGGATGCGGTGATCGAGCCACAGGGATCCGTCGGCGTCACGCCGAAGATCACCACGCGGACGTTCGCGTAGGTCACCGCGCCGGAGGCACTCCAGCCGTTCTTGATCTTGAACTGAAGGGGGCCGCTCGAAGGCAGCGCGAGCGTGCCGGGCATCGCATCGATGTAGACGCCGTCGGCCGCCGAGCCGCCTCCATCGAAGCTCCAGGCGCCGACGCTCGGGTAGCCAAGTCCGCTGTTGAAGCCTCCGGCCTGGATGCCCGAACTCCCGTTGGAGAAGCCGACGCACAGGTCCGAAGCCCACGACTGGCCGGCTCCGGTGTAGTCGAAGGCGACGGCGAACCCGGTCATCGTGCCGGAGTAGCCCGGCAGCGAGACGGTGGCGACCTGTCCACCGGAAAGGGTGAAGGTGCCGACATCGAACGCGGCGCCGTCGCAGTCCGTGCCACCGTCGTTGTTCCAGTCGACGTCGAGTGAGCCGCAGCCGCACACCGAGTTCGCCGCGACCTGATAGGGATCGCTCGGGCACGCGTCGTTGCAGTCCGGAGTCCCGTCGCCGTCGGAGTCATCGTCGGCGATGCCGCATCCGCACGAACCCGGCTCGCTCTTGGCGGGATCGGTGGGGCAGCCGTCGCACACGTCGCCGACACCATCGCCATCGCCATCGGCCTGATCCGCGTTGGGGATGAGCGGACAGTTGTCGCTCGAGTTGGGGATCCCGTCTCCGTCGCCGTCGCCGTCTCCGTCACCGTCGCAGTCGCACGGCAGCAGCGAGCGGTAGTGGGTGATCGTGCAGCGCATCCGACGTGCCTGCTGCTGCGTGAACTGGTTCATGCAGGCGTCGTCGGTGTAGTTCATGTAGTTGGCGAGCGGATCCGGAGTCGAGCAGCTGGAAGCGCTTCCCGGGCAGTCGTAGTTGGGATTCTGCTGCGGGTTGGTGTCGCAGATCGTGTCGCCGGTCGAATTGCAACTGGAGTTCCCGCACCCTCCGTCGAAGGTGTGGAAGAGGCCGAGGTAGTGCCCCACCTCGTGGGTCAGGGTGCGACCGAGGTCGAACGGCGCCTCGGCAGTGCTGCAGTTGCCGAACGCACTCCAGAGGCAGACCACCCGATCGGACGCCGATCCCGGCGATCCCTCGTGCGGCAGGAAGGGTACGTACCCGAGGGCTCCTCCGGCGGTGTTGGTGTAGATGTTGAGGAACCGCTGGGGATCCCAGGCCAGGGTGTTCCAGTAGGAGCCCCCGTCGTTGAACCACGTGTCGTTGTTGGAGTAGGTGATTCCGTCGGTCGCGTTGCCGCTCGGGTCGGTCTCGGCGAGGAAGAACTCCACGCGAACGTCGTATCCGCCGTCGCCGTTGGAGCCGAGCATCGCCCGGAAGTCCTCGTTGAGAATGTCGATCTGGTTCTGCACGCAGGCGGCGGAGATGTTTCCCTGCGTGCCGGCGCTGTTGCGAATCACGTGCACCACCACCGGAATCCGGTAGAGCGTCCCGACCCCGGGCTCGTACTCGCCGGCCGGATTCGTCGAGTTGCCGCAATCGGCGGGCGATCCGACCAGCGACTGCTGACCGGGATCCTCTCCTCCGTCATCGTCGTTGCGAGTCGGCGACGGGGTGCCGCACCGCATGCCGAAGGCGCGGAACACCGGGGATCGGAAGTACTCCGACCAGCTGTCGTAGGCCTTGTCGCCTTCGACGACGACCCGACCGGCATCGTCCTGCCAGACCTTCGGACGGTCATCTCGCTGGGCGTGGGCGGATCCGACGCTGAAGCCGATCGAGAGGATGGCGGCGGCTGCCATTCGCAACAACGTTGAAGACATCGAACACTCCAGCCCGGTGTGATCCTGAGGGCCCCGGACCGCCGTCGGTTCGAGTCGCGTACTCCGACCGGCCTCGTGAGAGTCCTCGTCGGATCGGCGTACGGTACTGAACCCACCGCGCCCCGATCATGAGGTGTGGACCCCCTTGTCCAGCGCGAGGGGAAGCGAGTGTGGCCACCTCTGTCGCGGGTGGACCGGTGGCGGGCAAGTCCGCATGAACGCGTAAGGGCCTTGTCCAGGTCGGAGAATGGCGATCGTGCGAAGCCTTCCGCCGGCAATCAGGACGTCGTCGGTCCGAGGTGCACTTCGCTGCGACCCTCGATCCAGTCGAGGTCGAGCCGGTCGCGGGTGAAGGCACGCAGACGGTCGAGGTCGACCTCCGCCGCCTCGCGAGCGACGTCGGCGAGCGAGCGAGGCTTTCCGAGCCGATCGACGTCCGAGGCGAGCTGCGCGGCGCGGGAAGTCGTGCTCTCGCTCTGGGCGAGCAGCGAACGCCGCAGGGCGACCGAGGCGCGGCGGAACTCCGCCTCGTCGATGCCGTTGGACATGCCCGCGAGCCCGTCGAGGATCAGGTTCCGGCTCTCGGCGATGCGCTGCGGCGTGCTGCCGGCGTAGATCGAGACGATGCCGCGGTCGCGACCCATCGCGGCCGAGGCGGCCACGGAGTAGCAGAGCCCTCGCTTCTCCCGCAGTTCCACGAAGAGCCGGCTCGAGGAGCCGCCGCCGAGGATGCGGATCGCCAGCGACCAGGCCATGGCGTCTCGATCGCGGGCGGGAGGCGCATCGAGGGCGAGGCCGAGATGGACCTGTGCGGAGTCCTGCGGAATCCGGATCGTGCCCCGCGCGGGCGGCGCGAGTTCGCTCGGCTCCGGCGCGGCACCGTGCCATCCCTCGAGCAGTTCCGTCAATCGATGCTCGATCGCGTCGGGATCGACGCGGCCGGCGATCGCGAGGATCGATCCCTCCGGTCGCACGTCCCGGGCCCATCGGTCGCGGAGATGATCGATGCGGATCGCGCGAAGGCCCTCGGCGTCGCCGAATCCGGTTCGATTGAACGGCGAGGGCTGGTGTCGCTCCGCGAGCCGAAGCATGGCCAGCCTCTGCGGCTCGTCCTCGAGGCTCTCGAGCGACTGGAGGCACAGGCTTCGCACCGGTTCGAGCGCCTCGGCCGGAAGCCGCGGGCGACGAATCAGATCGACGAGCAGAGGCAGCGCATCGTTCAGGCGGTCGCCAAGCATCGTGGCCCCGAGCCTCAGATGGCGGTTCCCGTTGGAGAGCGAGCGTTGCACGCCGAGGCGGTCGAGCGCATCGCTGAAGCCGCGGCTGTCGAGGTCGCCGCATCCGCGGAGGGCCAGTTCCGAGAGGATCGCCGCCTCGCCCTGCCGCGTCGGATGGTCGCCGCTGTCCCCAAGCGGCAGGAGCCACGAGACGGCCACGGAGCCGCACGACGGCATGGATTCGATCACCACCTGCAGACCGCAGGGCAGGGTGAAGCGTCTCGGTTCGGTGGCGGCGTCGGACGTCGTCAAGGGCGCTCCTCGGGATCGCGGGTCCGCGTTCAGGCGGTCCGGCGGGACCGGACTGTAGCCGCGAGGCTTCTCCAGCTTGCCCGACCCGCACGACCGGCGCGAGTCGCACCGCGGCGGCGGTCTCCGCGTGCATTTGGGCATGCCGATCGCCGATGCGAACGGTTCCGGCGGACGGACCGGAGCGAATCATGCGAAGACTGCTCGATCTCATTGCGCTTGGTGTCGTGATCGTCCTGCTGCTCGGGGCGGTGCTGCACCTCAATCACGAACGCCGCCGCGAGGAGGCCGTCTCCTCGGCGCGGCTCGCGGTGGAGCGAATCCAGGCCGAGATCACCCTCTTGCAGGCGATCGGCAAGGCCGCCGATCGGCACGATGCGTCGCGGGGCATCGACCCGACGTGGTTCGACGGCGAACTGCCGATCAATCCGTTGCTCGTCGAACAGTCTCGTTGGATGGATGTCGCCACCACCGCGGAAGCGATGCGTCGCCACCCTCGCGTGTGGCAGGTCGAGCAGGGCGGGGATGAGGCGATGTTCTGGTACAACCCGATGCAAGGGGTGGTCAGAGCACGAGTTCCGGCGCAGCGATCGAAGGAGATGGCCCGCGAGCTCTACACGCAGGTCAACAACCTCGGCGCCGAACTCGAGTGACCGCCCTCCGCGAACCCGCTCAGCGGTCCAGACTGTCATCGAACGCGTGAAATCCCGGGGACTGGCCGACCAGCCAACAGGTCGCCTCGATCGCTCCGCGTGCGAAGACGTCGCGATTCGCCGCGCGGTGACTCACGAGGATCTCCTCGCCCTCGGCCGAGAGTCGCAACTCGTGCTCCCCGACGATGCTGCCCGCGCGGATCGAGTGGATGCGGCCGGCGAGGCGATCTTCGCCTCCTCGCTCTCGAAGCAGATCCGCCAGCATGAGGGCCGTGCCAGAGGGCGCGTCGCGCTTCCCTCGGTGGTGGCGTTCCACCAGATCGAAGTCCCACGAAGCGTCGACGTCGGCGAGCGTTCGGACGAGCCGCCGGAGGATCGCGACGCCCCGCGAGAGGTTCGGCGCGATCATGACGGGGACTTTTTTCGCCGCACGCGCCGCCGCCTCGAGGGTCGCGGCCGAGAGCCCGGTGGTGCCGACGAGGATCGCGGCGCCGGCTCGTTCGGCGGTCGCGAGCGCGGCCCGTGCGCCTTCGTCGCTCGAGACGTCGATCACTGCGGAAACCGCGGAATCCTCGGGGAGAATCAGCGGATTCGCGCGGCCGTGCGATGCGGCGATCGCGAGCCTCGGGTCGGCTTCGGCGAGCATCGCGATCCTCGATCCGAGCCGTCCCGAGGCGCCGTTCAACGCCACTTGGATGGGTGTGGAGCGACCGGTCCTCGGAGTCCCTTGTGGAGCAATTGTGTCAAGTCGCTTCACGGGGGAACCCGATAACGCTACAACTCGCTCATCGTGGGAATGCCGCTCCCGTTACGCTGGCGTCATTCCCTTCACTCCGACACGAGAGCGTAACAACAAGGAAAGCCAGTCATGGCGAAGAAGAAGAAGGCCTCGAAGAAGGCCGCCAAGAAGGTCGCGAAGAAGGCGACCAAGAAGGCCGCCAAGAAGACCGCCAAGAAGGCGGCCAAGAAGACCCGCCGGAAGGCTGCCAAGAAGGCTGCCACCAAGGCGCCGCGGCGCAAGGTCGCCCGCAAGAAGGGTGCCCGCCGCTAAAGGCAGCGAAACAACGCGGCGGAGTCGAATCGCGGCTCCGCCGGCACGAGCCGAGAGGCCCAAACGAGC
>JBMSXH010000194.1:0-5502 GCA_049425445.1 Phycisphaerales bacterium
GCGCGACTGCGTTCGCATGCTGGGCCAACTCCTCCCCGGAACTGCGCAGCAATTCGGTGGAGATTCCGAGCGCCGAGAGGGATCACCGCTTCATGGAGACCACGCCCCAAGCACCAGCGTGCATGCCCCACCGCCAGCCCCCCGCCACCGATGCAGCGCTTCGCCCTCCGGGTCCATTTGGTCCATCCGGTCCATCACGTCCATGTGAGCGCTCCGACGAGCGAAGCGAGCGACCACCGCGTGACGTGCCACGCGTGTTCGCCCAGTCCGACCCTCAGTACAGCAACTCCCCACACTCGGGGCACTGGGCACTCAGCACATTCGCGCGAACGTCGTGGCCGCACCGAGGACATCGTCCCTTGCGCCGAAGTCGATCGCGCCTGCGTTCGGCGGATCCTCGCACGAACCACCCCGCGAACTGCAGGAGCGAGATCGCGAGCGAGCCCGCGAGCATCGTCGCCGTGCCTGCGACCATGGTGTTGGCCAGCAGCGACGATCGCTGCGCCTCGAATGGCGAGCGGGCGGCCGTTCCTTCGCTCGTTCCGAGACCCACGACGGCGACGAGCGCGGCGGAGACCGCTTCGCTTGAACCAGGATCGATCCGCTCGGCCGCGAGTCGCTCGAGCGCCTCGGCGATGCGGGACAGGTGCCGGTGCCCCTGCGGATTCGCGATCGCGACATCGATCCCCGCGGCGTGATCGAAGATCAGGAGGTTCGGCGTGTTCGCGCGGCGCCTACTCGCAAACGGCCAGCCGCCAAGATCGATCGACCGTTCGATGAGGAAGGTGGCGAGCACCGTGCCCTTCGCGGTCGGCGCCGTCGCCCCGGGACCGACGAATCCAGCGAGCACCTCGATCGCACCCGCCGCGCCCGATTCGGTCCCACTGGCCTGTCGCGCGGGCGGGCGATAGACGACCCCTTCCGCGATCACCTCCTGTTCGACCCGCAGCACCACGTGACCGAGCAGCCACGCGATCGGCCACGCGAGCACGATCGAAGCGACCACCCATCCGTCCCGGGCGCGATCCCAGCGGCTGCGAGACCGACGGGTGGCGTGCCGTCTCACTTCGCGGACCCACGCGATGCCGGTGAAGACCAGCACCCAGTCGCCGAGCGACTTCGGCCCGGTCGGCGGGCGAATCGGCGTGGTGGCGGGCGGCCTGCGTTCTTCGATGCGAGGGATTCGGATCCGCCGCGCGGTCATGCCGCGAGCGTAGCGACCTTCATCGCTCGTTCCATCGCCTCGGTGGTGACGTCGGCCCGATCAGACTCGACGCGTGCGATGACGCTCGGGCCGATCCGGACGCGCGGTGATCGTCGGAACGATCGGCGTGTCCCACTCGCCGCCGCGGCGGCGACGCAGGTTCGCCGGACGACCACGCCCCTCTCGGACGGCCTTGGCCGTGGAGGCGAATTCCGGCGATTCCTCCGGCATGGCGGCCCGCACCCACTCCTCGAAGGCCGCGATGCGGCGAGCCTTCTCCTGCCGCGCTGCCGCGATCAAGACCACCGTGAGCGAGAGCGCTCCGAACATCGCCATCGCGAGCACCGCCCACGCCGGCATCGACGGCGTCGCGGCCGGGGCGGCCATCGGCATCGAACCAAGCAGCAAGGTCGTCGGAGCGGTGATCATCGAGGGCGGCAAGAGAGGACGGAAGGAAGAAACACGAGGCGAATCGTCGAAGGGATCTTCGTGGGCCGGTTCGCGAGGCAGCACCCGTAAGTTGCCGCAATCTGCGGCGGGCGATCCAGAGTCGACGACTCCCTCCACGGCGAGGGCACGATCGTTCGCACCGAGGCGGCCCAAGGCAAGGCGGACGACACCTCGATCTCCGACTAGTTCCCGCGACCTTCGGGAGAACGGGTCGCCTCGAGCGCGGCCTTCATGCGGTCTCGACACTCCTCGCCGCCGGCAAGCGACAGCGTCGCCTGCATCGTGCGATCGAAGTCCGCATCGGAATCCGTTCCCTCCTCGCCGCCGAGCCACCGCTTGGTCGCCCGGAGCGCCTCGCTTCCCGAAGACGCCAGCCTTCGCAGCGTCGACTCGACCAGTTCCAGCAGGGAGTCGGGATTCTCCGCGATCCCCGACGCCCAGCCCGACGCGAGGGCGTCGCGGCCGGTGACGAGCTCGCCCGAAAGGAGCATGGCCCGAGCCCTGCCGGCCCCGACGGTCGGCAGCAGGGTGGGCAGGCTGACCGCCGGGGAGATCCCGATCCGCACGGCCGGATAACCGATTCGGGCCTCCGGAGTGACGAGCAGCAGATCGCACGAGGCGACGAGGGCCGCGCCGCCTGCAAGCGCCGGACCCTGCACCGCGGCGATGGTCACCGCGTCGAGTCGGCGCAGGCTTCGAGCAAGACGGCTGAGCCGCTCGATGAACGACTCGAGCGTGGCGACCGACTCGACCGCGGCACGAAGATCGAAGCCCGCGCAGAACGCCGGCCCGTCCGCTTCGATCGCGACCGCGATGCAGCCCTCGCGAGCGACCTCCGCGATCGCATGCTCGAGGCCGTCGAACATCGCGCTCGACAAGGCGTTCCGCCGCGCCACGTCGCCGAGGGTGATTCGCGCGAGGGATCCGTCGATCTCGGTGCGGACGATGGGATGCGGGTTCGTCTGGCTCATGGATCGATCCTTCGGCAGGCGTTCGCTCGACGCGCGATCAGGTCAGGCCCGGCCAGATCTCGGCTCCGCGGGCCTTCGCGAACGCGGCGCGGATCGCCTCGATCGCCTCGGCGGGCAGCGGACCCCTCGCGGCGATCGCGGCGTTCTCGGCGACGCGATGGGGCTTCGAGCTTCCCACGAGCGCACTCGTCACGCCCGCGAAGGAGAGGACGAAGCGAAGTGCCAGTTCCGGCCACGCGCGCTCGGATGGGACGTCGACGCCGAGCGACGCGGGATCGAGGTTCATCTTCGCGAGACGCTCGTGGTAGGGCGCCGCGTATCGCGCGTACATGCCTTCCTGATCCTCGTTGCGTCGCCACGCGGCATTGGCGACCGGACGCTTCACGATCACCGCGAGCCCCCGCGCTTCGGCCGCGGGCAGCACCTCGGCGAGATTGGCCATGTCCGCGATGCTGATCGAGGTCTCGAGCACCTCGATCTCCGGATGCCTCACCGCGAAGAGCGCCGCCTCGTTGTCGCCGGAGTACCCGGCCCGCTTCACGAGCCCGGCCTTGCGGGCCTCGACGATCGCGCCGATCGCCTCGCCCCGCTCGAGGGTCGCGAGATCGCAACTGTGCAGCAGGATCGCGTCGAGACAGTCGATCCGCAGCCGCGTCAGGCTGCGCTCGATCGAGAGCCGGATGCTCTCGGCGGACCAGGGATCGAGCCCTTCGCGCCCCGGCGGCGAACCGCACTTGCTCACGACGACCACGCGATCGCGATCGATCGATCGATTGCGAAGCGCCGTGCCGAGGGCCTCCTCGCTGCCGCGGTACATCGCCGCGGTGTCGAGCAGGTTGACTCCTCGATCGACGAGCGACGCGACGAGCGAGTCGACCGTCGCCTGCCCGGTCTCGAGAAAGCCGATCTCGGCCGATCCGAATCCGAGCACGCCCACGAGCGGTCCGCCACGACCGAAGGGACGCGTGGGAAGCGTGATGGAAGCGGCGTCGCCGGCGATGGAGGTCGCGTGCATCGGAATCCCTCGTCGAGTCTCGAAGTCTCGCGACGGCTCTGGGACCGTTCGCGGGGCGGGGATCCTACGCCAACGACTCCGGTGCGTCGTCCGCGTCGGCAAGCGCCTCGATCATCGCCCGCAGTCCCTCGAGGGTCCGCTCGATCGGCATCGGGGTGCCGCCGCGAGATCCGCGGACTTGCGCCGGCAGCCGCGGGACATGGATGAACCCACCGCGCCGCGTCGGCTCCGATCGAAGGCGATGGAGGAGCCGGTACTTGACCTCGTTGCAGAGATAGGTGCCTGCGGAGTCGGAAGGCTCCGCGGGCACGCCGCGCGAGAGGCTCGCCGCGACGAGCCGCGCGGTCGGAAGCAGGGTTGCGAGCGAGTCGGGGCCGCCCTCGACGACCGGAAGCCCGCGGCAGACCGCTCCCGCGTTGTCGGGTGCCGAGAAGTCGCGGCGATTGACCGCGACGCGCTCGACCCGGATCGCCGACGCCGAGCTGTCCTCGCCGGTGGCGATCACGAACTCCGGATCGAGCCGTGCGATCGCCTCCTCGATCCGGTCGCCAGCGGCGACGGTGACCACCGGCAACGTGATCGTCTCGATGCGAAAGCCGGCGATCGTGGCGCCGGCGAGGGCCGCCGCAAGTTCGGCGGACGGATTTCGGTCGCTTCCGCCGAACGGCTCGAAGCCGCTGAGCAGGACGAGTCGGGACGCGTTCATGCAGCGGACTCCGGGGCGCGACCCTTGTCGCGGGGAACGACCTTCATGCGCCCCTTCATCTCGCGGGGATGGCAGAGCTTGACCACCTCGCGCAGTTGCGTGCGGTCGACGTGGGTGTAGATCTGGGTCGTGGCGATGTCGGCGTGCCCGAGCAGCTCCTGCACCACGCGAAGATCCGCGCCGCCGCCGACGAGATGGGTGGCGAACGAGTGGCGAAGCGTGTGCGGATGCACGTCGGCGAGCCCCGCCTTGCCCGCGAGCTTCCCGATGATCCGCCAGAGCCCCGTGCGCTCGAGCGGCTTGCCGGAGGCTGACAGCAGCAGGCGGTGCGCGTCGCGGCGATCCTCGTGCCGGGCGAGCTGCGGCCGCAATTCGTCGAGGTAGCGCTGCGTCCACTCGATCGCCGGCTCGCCGATCGGGACCACGCGGTGCTTCGAGCCCTTGCCGATCACGCTCACGCTTCCCAGCGCCGGGTGGAAGTCGTTGACCTTGAGCGTGCATGCCTCGCTTGCCCGAAGCCCGGCGGCGTACATGAGTTCGAGCATCGCGCGATCGCGAAGCCAGAGCGGCCCGGTCTCGGGGGTCGGGCTCTCGACGAGACGGCGCATCGCGCCGGGCGTGAGCACCCCCGGCACCTTCTTCCAGGTGATCGGCCGCTCGAGCAGCCGCGACGGATCGTCGGCGACGCGTCCGCGCGAGTGCAGGAAGCGGAAGAGCATGCGGATCGAGGCGAGATGCCGGGCGATCGAGGAGGGTTCGAGGCCACGCTCGCGGCCGAGCCGACGCAGGTGCGCGCGAAGGTCGTCGGTCGACACCTCGGAGGGCGCGGTGCGGCCACCTTCGACGAGGTCGACGAAGAGGTCCCGGAGATCGCGCCGGTACGCCGAAAGCGTCGCGGCGCTCAGGCCCGCCTCGACCTTGAGGAACGCGAGGTACTCCCGCGCCGCCCGCACGAACTCGGGCGCCGTCACGCCCTCGGGCAGTTCGAAGGGCCGATCGGGTTGGCGGGCGGGTGATGGCATGGTGCGGGCGACGAGTGCGGTCATCGGCTTCCGGGGAGTGATCGCCGCAGCGTCGGGCGGGGATGAGGTGGCTGCACCGCCTACCGAGTTCGTGCGACCCCTCCGGCTCGCTCGCTTCGCTCGCGATCCACCTC
>JBMSXH010000195.1:0-5483 GCA_049425445.1 Phycisphaerales bacterium
CCGGTCATGTAGTTGAAGAGGCCGACGAGATCCTCGGTGATCGCGGGATTGCAGGTGAAGAGGCCGAGATCCTCGTAGAGGCGGGCGGTCTTGGAGTTGTAGTTGCCGGTGCCGATGTGGGCGTAGCAGCGGATGCCGCTTCCCTCCTGCCGGACCACGAGCGCCGTCTTGGTGTGGGTCTTCAGCCCGACCACGCCGTAGGCGACGTGGACGCCCGCCTCCTCCAGCTTCCTCGCCCAGGTGATGTTGCGGGCCTCGTCGAACCTCGCCCGCAGCTCCACGAGCACCGCGACCTGCTTGCCGCTCTCCGCGGCGCGGATGAGGTTCGGGATGAACGGGCTGTCGCCGCTCGTGCGGTAGAGCGCCTGCTTGATCGCGAGCACCCGCGGATCCTCCGCGGCCTGCTCGATGAATCGCTCGACGCTCGAGTGGAAGCTCTCGTAGGGATGGTGCACGAGGATGTCCCCACCGCGGATGCGGCTGAAGATGTCCGCGTCCTCGCCCTCCATGCCCGGCGGCACGATCGCCTTCCACTTGGGATACCGCAGTTCCGGAAGGTCGAGGTCGGCGATCTGGTGGAGGATCCCGTAGTCCAGCAGCCCGGTGCTCTCGAAGATCTCGTCGGCCTTGAGATCGAGCTCCTCCATCAGGAAGCGGAGGATCCGGGCGTTCGGCCGCGGCGTCAGCTCGAGGCGCACCACCCGCGCGAAGCGCCGCTCGCGCAGCTGCTGCTGGATGTGCTCGAGAAGATCCTCGGCGTCCTCGTTGTCGCGATCGACGTCCGCGTTTCGGGTGACGCGGAACGGCATGACCTTCAGGAGCTCCATGCCGGGGAAGAGATCGTCGAGGTTGTGCTCGATGATCTGGCGCATCGGGATGAAGCGGCGGGTGCCCGGAATCTGGTAGACCCGCGTGGGAAGCTCGGGCACCTTGACCCGCGCGAAGAGCTGCTCGCTCTCGCCCGGACGGCGAAGCATGACGCCCAGCGACATGCTCAGATTCGAGATGAACGGGAAGCGATGGCCCGGGTCGACCGCGAGCGGCGTGAGGATGGGGAAGACGTTGCGGCGATACCACGCCTCGGTCTGGACCTTCTCCTCCTCCGACAGTTCATGCCAGGTGAGGATCGAGATGCCCGCCTCGCGAAGCGCCGGCAGGATCATCTCGCGGTAGACCGAGGCCTGAAGCTCGACGTCCTGCAGCACCATCGCGCGGATCCTGGCCAGCAGATCCTCGGGCGGCATCGGCTCCCACGGAACGCTGCCCACGCCGGCGTCGATCTGTCGACGGAGCCCGCCGACCCGCTTCATGAAGAACTCGTCGAGGTTGCTCGAGAAGATCGCGAGAAACCGCACCCGCTCGAGCAGCGGCGTGCGCGGATCGACCGCCTCGTGAAGAACCCGTCGATTGAAGTGCAGCCACTGGAGATCGCGGCTCAGGAAGCGGGCGGTGTCGCCTGGAGCGACGAACTCCGGGCTCGGTGGTGCCTCGGCGGCGATTTCCTGGGCCGTCTTCATCACGCAGGCTCCGAATGGGTCGTCGGTCGGTAGATCGCGGTGCAGCCAGGCGCTTCCCCCACGGCGACCTCGACGAGCCGGGCACCGTCCGGCACCGTCGGCGCCATCGCGTCGAAGAAGTGCTTCGCCATCGCCTCGGCGGTCGGCAGCAGCCGATCGAAGGGCGGCGTGCCGTTCACGGTCCGACCCGCGAAGGGACGGATCGCCTCGTCGAGGCTTCGCTCGAGCAGATGGAAGTCGCAGAGCAGCCCCTCGTGGTCGAGTGCAGGCCCCTCAACGGCCGCCCGAACCCGGAAGTGGTGTCCGTGGAGCTCCTCCATCGCGCCACCGATCGAGATCGCATGGGCGGCCGCGAACTCCCTGACGACCTCGAGGCGAAACATGGGGCGGGAGTATAGAGGGCGCGATGCCGCGAAACCGCCGCCTTCTCGCGGCCGCGAGGCCCGACTGCGGTCGATCCGGGACCGCGGAGCCGACCCGGCGGGTCCTTCTTGGAACGCTCTCCGGTATCGCCGAAGTAGGGTGCTCCGCCTCGCCGATGATTCCGCGGCCCATGAGTACGAACCGCCCATCCGCCGCCGACGCGCCCCTCATGCTCTCCGTCTCGGGAGCCCGAGGGCTGATGGGCCTGACGATGACCCCGGTCGTCGCCGCTCGATTCGCCGCGGCCTTCGGAAGCCGAATCGTCGCGAGCGCCGCCGAGCGCGATCCCAAGCGGGTTTGCATCGGCCGCGACGGGCGGGCCGGCGGCGAGGCGCTCGCGGCGGCCATCGCAGGAGCCTTGGCCGCGGTCGGACTCGAGGTGGTCGATCTGGGCATCGCCACCACCCCCACCGTCGGCGTCGCGATCCGACATCACCGCGCCCTCGGCGGCATGGTCGTCACCGCCAGCCACAACCCCCAGCAGTGGAATGGCCTCAAGTGCCTCGATGGTGACGGCCTCGCGCCGCCGCCTGCGATCGCGAACTCGATCATCGACGACTTCAAGGCCGATCGCGCGAACTACGCGGGGCCGACGGCGATCCCACGCATCCGCCGCGACGAGGCCGCGACCGACTTCCACGTCGATCGCGTGCTCGAGTGCGTCGACGTCGAGTCGATCCGCAAGGCCCGTCTCGTCGCCGCGGTCGACTCGGTGAACGCGTCCGGGTCGCGCGGAGCGGCGCTCCTGCTCGACGCCCTCGGCGTCGCGATGCACCAGATCCACGGCGATCCGTCCGGCGTCTTCCCGCACACGCCGGAGCCGCTCGCGGAGAACCTCGTCGGCCTTGCGGAGGCGACCCGCGCCCACGGCGCCTCGGTCGGATTCGCGCAGGACCCCGACGCCGATCGCCTCGCGATCGTCGACGAACGGGGCGTCTTCATCGGCGAGGAGTACACCCTCGCCCTCGCCGCGCTGCGGGCGTTCGAACGCTTCGGCTCGGGCGTCGCGGCGGCGAACCTGTCGACAAGCCGTCTCATCGACGCGGTCGCCGCGAAGTTCCCCGGCTCCTCCGTCATTCGCACCGCGGTGGGCGAGGCGAATGTGGTCGCAGCGCTCAAGGCCCACGACGGACTGGTGGGCGGTGAGGGCAACGGCGGCATCATCCTGCCGCGCGTCGGATGGGTGCGTGACTCGCTCGCGGGCATGGCGCTCGTCCTCGACCTGCTCGCCGCGCGACGCGAGCCGCTCTCGGCGATCGTCGCCCAACTCCCCCGCCTCTCGATGGTCAAGCGCAAGCACGACCTCGCCTCGATCGGTGGCCTCGGCGTGGTGCCGGAGATGATCGAGCGGCTGCGCCGCGAGTTCGCCGGCGCCGCGTGCAACGACGCCGACGGCATCCGCTTCGACCTTCCCGAGGGCTGGGTCCACTTCCGCGCCAGCAACACCGAGCCCATCGTGCGCCTCATCGCCGAAGGCGTCGACGATGCGGCGGCCGCGGCGCTTGCCGATCGGGCGGCCCGCGGCGCCGGGCTCGCCTGAGGCGCGACCGTCCGCGCTACCCGAGACTCGTCTCGGGGTGGTCGAAGATGAACTGAAGCCGTTCGCGCAGCACGCCCTCGAAGCGCTCGACCATCTCCGGCTTGAGCAGGCCGACGTTCACCATGTCGTAGAGGTGCGCGCGATCGTGCGTTCGCCATGCGAGGAGCTTCATCCGCAGGATCTCCTCGAAGCCGACCCGAGGAAACGGATGCGACGCGCTCGTGAAGTTCGGCTCGATGTCCGGAGCCGGCAGCGGGTCGCCGGCTCGCGTGATCTCGTTCGCGAACACGAGGTGCACCGCCCGCTTGGGGCGAGGATCCTCCGGGTCGAGCCACATCGGCACGCCGCGCTCTTCCACGAACTCGAAGCCCTCCTTCGCAACCGCGGCGTTCGCGCGCTCGAGGTCCTCGCGGCGAAGAAGCACGTCGACATCCTTGGTGGTGCGCGTGGCGTCCTCGTCGATCTCCGCGACCCAGCCGGCGACGGCCCATCCGCCGCAGACGGCGAACGGGACGCCGCCCTCCTCGAGCAGCCGCACGATGCGGATGAGCCGGCGCCTGACCATGGCGATCGCCCGAAAGACGGGGTCGCTCATCGGCAGGTCCTCGTGGTACCAGCTCATGCCGGCGAGCGTATCCCCGCCCGGCATGATCGAGCGTGCCGACGCCGCGCCGCGTTTCGCTGCCACAACGCCGAGCGATCGCCGCGTCAGGCGCTCGCGTCCGCCCCGCCGGCCTCCGCCGGCACCGACTCGTGCAGATGCCAGCGCAGCTCGCCCGACTCGCCGGCGCCGTTGCAGTCGATGTGCACCGCGAAGAAGCCGCCGCGATGGCTCTCGACCGCGGGCCACATGATCTCGCGATCGGTGCGCGGAATCGGCATCTCGCTCACCCGCGACGCCTCGACCCATTCGAGCACGCCCTCGTCGAACTCCATGCGCGGGATCTCCGCCGGATCGACCGGACGCACCACCTCGAAGAGGAAGATCAGCCAGTGCGCGTGTCCCTCGTAGCCCTTCTCCGAGACCATGCCGCAGAGGCGGATCTCCTCGGGAAGAAGTTCGAGTTCGACCTCCTCGCGGATCTCCCGAAGCGCGCACTCGTGCGGCCCCTCGCCGATCCCCATCTCGAGCTTCCCGCCGATGGGCGAGTACATGCCCGGATTGGGGGCCTTGCGGCGATGAAGGAGCAGCACCCGACCGTCGCGATCGCGCAGGTAGCAGAGGACGGCGACCTTGTAGGGAAGCGGCGCCGCGTCGCTCATGCGATCGCCGCCTCGCGCACGTCGACGCGATCGAGCAGGCCCGCCTCGCGAAGCAGCGGTTCGATCGCCAGTCGCGTCGCGTCGGAGGCCTCGGCGAGCGGCGCACGCACCACGCCCGAATCGAGCCCGAGCTGCGCAAGCGCCGCCTTCACCGGCACCGGATTCACCTCGAGCGAGAGCAGGCCCTTCGAGAGCGGGAAGAGCGCCGCGTGCAGCCGCCTCGCCTCGGCGAGATCGCCCGCCCGGGCGGCCTTCACGAGCGCTGCGACCCGATGCGGCACCAGGTTCGAGACGACGCTGACCACGCCCTCGGCGCCGACAGCGATCATCGGAAGCGTGAGCGTGTCGTCGCCGGCGAGCACGGTGATCCCGCAGCGTCGGCGGATCTCCGTGACCGCGTCGCAGGATCCCGAGGCCTCCTTGATGGCGACGATGTTGGGATGCGCCGCAAGCGTCGCGACCGTCGAGGGCTCGAGCCCGGCGCCGCAGCGACCTGGGATGTTGTAGAGGACGATCGGCAGGTCGGCGCTCTCGGCGATCGTGCTGAAGTGCCGAAGCATCCCCGCCTGCGACGGACGGTTGTAGTAGGGCACGACCTGCAGCGACGCGTCGGCGCCGCACAGCGCCGCAAGCCGATGCAGATGCACCGCGTGCTCGGTCGAGTTGCTGCCGGCGCCGGCGATCACCTTGAGTCCGAGCGGCCTCGCCGCGGCGACGCACGCTTCGACAAGCGATCGCCA
>JBMSXH010000196.1:0-5478 GCA_049425445.1 Phycisphaerales bacterium
ACGCCTCGCGAATGCCGTGCTCCGCGATCGCGACGCCGTGGAATCTTCCGCCGGCATGCGGCGGGCGCTTCGTGAAGCGATCCCGAATGCGATCAGCCGCGTCTCGATTCCGGGCCACGAGGAACAGGAACCCGCCTCCTCCCGCCCCCGGCAGGCTCCAGGCTGCCAGCTCCGCCCGGATCGGATCGACCATCGCCTCGATCTCCGGCGTCGTCGAACCGGGATCGAGTTCGCACTTGAGCCGCCATCCTTCGCCGATCAGTCCCGCGATCGCGGCCTCGTCTTCCCGGTCGATCGCGGAACGCAGTTCGATCGCCGTCGCGTGGATTCGATCGATGATCCGCTGAACACGATGCCCGCCGCCGAGCCAACGCCAGACGACCTGCTGCAGGATGTTGCGGGCCAGTCGCTGCAGTCCCGTCGAGTGGACCAGCACGCGATCGCGCCAGAACCGCTCCGGGATCGCCAGCGGCGTCTCTGTCGGAACCTGATCGAGTCCCGGTGCGGTCTCCAGCAACTTCGCGCCGGCGGTGATCCCACCCGCCTGATCCTGCCATCCCCCGGCAGTGCCCATGCGCTGCTCGAGCGCGCTCGTCTGCGCGATCAGCGAGGCGCGATCGAAGGTTCGGCCTCCGAATCGCGCAAGTGACGCCAAGGTCAGCGCACCGAGGATCGAACTGGTGCCGAGGCCGGATCCCTTGGGAAGCCGCGAGGCAATCCGCAATTCAAAGCCGCCGCCGAGCGGATCGAGCGCGTCGCCAAGTTCGCGTGGCTCGGCGTCGCCGAGGATGCCCGAGACCGCGATCGCGGTGCGGGGAAGCAGCGCCCAGTCGCTCGCGTCGCGCGGATCGCCGGCGCGAAACAGGGATTGCGCCTGCGAGAACTCCGTCGATCGGCCCAGATCGCTGCTTTCGATGCGAACGATCGGGGCCTCGATTCGCCGCACCACGACCTCGAGGGGCGCCTCGCCATCGACGTCGATCGCGACATTGACGACCGCACCGCCGCGTTCGAAGCAGATCGGCGGCGTGTCGGTCCATCCACCCGCCAGATCGATGCGGGCCGGCGCACGCATCACCACCGACGTCGCAGGGACTCTTCGCGAGCCAGCCGATCTCCCCACCGCAGGCGCGCCTGCGGCGCGCGACGGCGCCAACTCTCCCGCACATCCGAGTCGATCGCGCAGCCCGAAAGGGCGTGGGCGAGCCTCGCCGCGCTCGCGCCGAACTCGGCGCTCTCGAATCGACGACGAAGCCAGTCGCAACGAGCGCTTCGCCGCGCCTCGCTCAAGCGACGGTGGTCGACTGCCGCGAAGATCTCCGCCGCGGACCAGGAATCGGCTTCCGGCGTCGCTCGACTCGGATCCGCCAACAGATCACTCGCCCGATCGAGAATCTCGGCGAGGTCGCCGACGGGCCAGATCCGCGCCGTCCACAGGGTTCGGTCGCGATCGTCCGGGGACCAGCACCGCTCGACGAGCCGCGAGAGCGGCATGCCCAGCACCGTCCCGCCCGAGTCGCGACCGGTCTTGAAGTCGTCGTCGATGCCGAAGGCGATCGCCGCGAACGAGTCTCCTCGCACTGGCACCACCAGCAGGCCTCGGTCGCTCGGCACTTCGACCCGCATGCCTGGGTCGAATGGAATGCCCACCAGCATCGAACTCGCTCCGAGCGTCGCCGTCGCGTCCCCGCACCGATCGACGAAGGACCCGGCGCCGACGCTCGACGATCCGCTCAGCATCTCCCAACGCCGGAAGGAACCGCCGATCGTCCCGTCACCGCCGAGACTCGTCGCCTCGACGAGCAACTCTCGCGTCGATCCAGCATGGCGGAAGGCGCATCGCTCGAGTCGCTTCACCCGCAGCGGACTCGCCGCGGCCAACTCCCGCACCCGTTCGAGCAAGGCGGCCGCGCGGGGATCCCGATCCGGACGATCGTTCCATCGCAGCGCGGTCGCCGGCAGGAGATCGGCGTAGAGATCGATCAGCGGCGCGTCGGCACCGAGCACACCGCATCGGGACGCCGCGGTCACCCACTCCGCCGCCATCGTCCAGGGAATGAACACGAGTCCCGTGTCGACGAGAACTCGCCCATCGCGCTCGAGGCATCCGTGCTCCTGCATCGATCGAAGCGACGGCTTCTGCAGGAAGCGTTCGGCCTCGCCAGAGGGTCCGGGGACGAACACGCCGTGCCGCGAACCGCGCTCCGGCGCCGCGGCGAACGCGACGCACTCGATCGACTCCCCGTCGAATCGAATGGCCTGCGAGGCCACGTCGAGCCAGACGTCGCCCGAGGCGACGATCACACCACCCGATGAAGGCGATTCGATCGAGTCGAGATCGCCCACGATCCGTTCGAGCAGAGTCGGAACCTCGAGGCGGATCGGCGGCTTCGAGACCGCGTGCCGATCGGGCATCGGCACGAAGATCTTGCCCTCGGCGGCGTAGGCCGGAAGGCGTCTCGAATCGCCTCCCGAGTGCACGATGGCGAGCGCCCTGCCGCGGAGAAGCGCCGCGATCGCGTCCGCATCCGCATGGATTCGCCGATCGCCGCCCACGCGCCGCCGTTCGCGCTCGACGACCGCTCGGAGCGCCATGAGCGTCGCCACGCCGGAGCCCACGCGCCGTCCGCCCGGATCGGGCACCACGAGCAGCCGACCGTCCGAGGTCGACGGCAGCTCCTGACGCAGGGTCGGATCGCCGCGAATCGTGCGAAGGGTCGCCCGGGCCTGACCACGATTGGCTGCGGTCAGCACCAGATCCGAGAAGCCGATTCGCCGCAGCGCCTCGTCGCTCATGCGCGGCGCCTCCGCCGCCACAGATCGATCGCGACCGCGAGGATCACGATGTGCCCGACGATCATCTCCTGCACGTGGTTCGGCCAACCGAGCACGGCGCAGCGGTTGCGGAGATAGGCGATCATCACCGCACCGGCGAGCGTTCCGAGCACGCTGGCCGAGCCACCGCTGAGCGACGCGCCACCGATCACGACCGCGGCGATCACGTCGAGTTCGAGTCCGATCGCCACGGTCGGATCGCCCGATCGAAGCCGCGCGAACTGCAGAAGTCCCGCGACGCCCGCGAGCGTCCCGGCGAGGGCGTAGGAGAGGAATCGCACGCGTCCGACCGGGATGCCGCATCGCCTTGCCGCCGCCTCGTTGCCGCCGACCGCAAGAAGGTGGCGTCCCGGCACGCTGCGATGGACGAAGAACGCCGTTGCCGTCGCCAGCGCGAGGAGAATCCACACCCCCGGCGCGACCAGCATCCAGGCGAAGGGCGGACGCGGCGTCGCAAGCGTCTCGAGCCCGTGGGTCGGCGCGGAGATCGCCCGCGATCCGGAGATCCACTTCGCGACGCCGCGAAAGAACCCGAGGGTGCCGAGCGTCGCGATGAAGGCCGGCAGTCGCAGACCCGCAACCAGCAGCCCGTTGTACGCCCCGCAGACCAGACCGACTCCGATCGCCGCGGCGATCGCGATCCACAATGCATGGCCATCTCGCAGCAGGATCGCCGCGACGACCCCCGCGAGCGCGATCACCGAGCCGACCGAGAGGTCCAGGCCTGCGCCGGCGATGACGATCGTCGCACCGAGCGCCGCGACGCCGACGATCACCGCATGCACCGCGACCGTGCGGGCCTGGTCCGCCGTCACCCCGAGGTGCGGCGGAATCGCGAAGAACACGAGCACCACGATCGCAAGGCCGGCGAGCGGCGCGGCGACCCGCCACCATGAACCCGCCGCCGACGTCGCCGAGGTCTCGATCGGTCCGCTCAATCGGCGCCTCGATTCACGATCCGCCCGCGCCGAGCATCGCGTCGAGATCCGGCGAGAGCAGATCCCGATGTCGCGGCTCGTCGATCGCCTCGGAGATCACCAGAACCGCGCCGGTGTCGATGCGGGCCTCGACCGGCTCGCCCTGCAGGGCTCTCACCGCGGCCTCCACGCCGAGACGTCCCATGCGGACCGGGTCCTGCACGACGAGTGCGTCGATCGAGCCCCCGCGAAGCGCCGCCACGAGATCCGGGCTCGCATCGAAGCCGACGAAGAGCACCTTGCCGGCGAGTCCGCGATCCTCGAGGGCGCGAAGCATGCCGTAGGTCGAACTCTCGTTGGGACAGAAGACCGCGTCGAACGCGTCGGTCTCGCCCTGCGGGGCCACGGAGGAGAGCAGATTCTCGGAAGCCTCCTGGGCCGTCGCCCGCGTCGCTCCGGCAAACCGCCGCGGATCGATCAGTTCGAACCCGCCCGCCTCGGCGATCGCCGACACGAAGCCCTCCTCGCGCTGCGTCGTGCTCTCGGAGCCTTCGAGGTAGCGAAGGAGCAGCACTCGGCCCACGCCACCGAGCACTCTCGAGACATGCTCGCCCGCAAGGCGGCCGGCCTGGAAGTTGTCGGTCGCGATGAAGCTCTCGTAGTCGGTTCCCGGCTCGCCTTCGAGCCCGGAGTCGATGATGACCACCGGCCGACCCGATTCGCGGATCCGCTTCACGGGGGCGACGAGCGCCTGCCCATCGAGCGGCGCGAGCACGATCGCATCGAAGCCGCCCGTCTGCAGGTTCTCGAGGAGCGCAATCTGCTGCTCGCGGTCGTCCTCGCGATCGGGACCGCGAAAGACCATCTCGACCGCCACGCCGGAGTCGGTGAGATCGCGCGTCGCGGCGAGCGCGCCGGCCTGCACCGACCGCCAGTACTCGTGCGTGGTGCCCTTGGGAACCACGGCGATGCGGAGCGCGTCGTTGGAAGCCTCGCTCGCCTGCGAAGCGGCATCCTCTCCGCCTTGCCCGCACCCGGCGGCGAGGGAGGCGGCGAACGCCAGCCAACCGAGAAGGTGATGCGGCCGCAGGGCCTGATCGAGTCGAGTCATCGTGCGTCTCCGGGGTCGAGGCGAACGGAGATGCTAGCGGTCGGAGATCCGCCGCCGTTACCTTGACCGCATGCCCGTCTTCACCCAGTGCCTCGACCTCGTCGACGATCCCGAACTCGTGCGGGAGTACGTCGAACTGCATCGCCAGGTCCCCGCCGCGGTCGAGTCGGCCCTTCGGTCGATCGGCATCACCAGCCTGCGGATCCACCGCCTCGGCACGCGGCTCTCCATGACGATCGAGACCCGCGAAGGCTTCGACCCCACCCGCGACTACCAGCGCTACGCCGAGCACCCCGAGGCCGCCGCGTGGGACGCCCGCATGCGGAAGTATCAAAAGCCCTCGCCCGGCGCGAAGCCCGGCGAGTGGTGGGCGGCGATGGAGCCGGTGTACGAACTGACGCCGCTGGTCGATTGACAACGCGAGGCGAGGATGTCGCCACGCCTGAGTCGCGCAACGGTCACGATCCAGGTCGACTCATGAAACCTTGACCGCGAGAAGCGGGACGCCACGGAGGCTCAGAGGCGGCGGCCCGGCTCCGGACCGCCCCGCCGAACAGCGCCCTTGCCGAAGCGGTCACGCACCGAGTCCGCGGCCCGATCGATTCGCCGATCGCG
>JBMSXH010000197.1:0-5471 GCA_049425445.1 Phycisphaerales bacterium
TGCGCTCGCCGCAGCCGCGCAGGCGGCAGCAGCCGCCGCGTCGCCAACCGGTTCGGCCGCCGCTCCTGCGGCGACGGCCTCCTCCGGCATCGGCATCGGCCTCGACCTCGCGGTGCTCGTCGTTGGCGGCACGGTGCTGACGGCGCTTCTCGTCTATCTCATCGGCCGCGCCATCCGTGGCTCCGCCGGCTCGATCTCGCCCGGCATGCGGGCGACGTCGCGGCGAGAAGCCTCGACCGACGCGTGGCGCGAGGCAGGGCGACGTCATCCGGTGCCGCCGCGCGAATCCGAGTCGACCGACGGTGACGACGGACCATCCGAGCGATTCGGATGATCGCGAACACCCCAGGAGTGCTCCGTCGATGAGTCGACCACGCATCCTCGTCACCGGCGCGAGCCGCCGCATCGGCCGCGAGATCGCGGTGGAGCTCGCCCGCCGCGGCTGCGATCTCGTGCTCACGAGCACCCGCGGCGCCGAAGGCCTCTTCGAGACGGTCGCCGCGGTTGCGATGGCCGATCGCGCCGCGAACGTCGAACTGCGAACGCTTCACCTCGAGGATCCCGCTTCGATCGCGGAAGTCGCCGCGAGCCTTGCCGACGCGACGCTCGATGGGCTCGTCCACAATGCGAGTGTCTACGAGCCCTCGCCGCTCGAGTCGCTCGAGCCCGAGATCCTCGCTCGCGATCTTGCCGTGCATGCGACGGGTCCACTGCTCCTCACCGCGGCCCTGCGACCGATCCTCGAACGCTCGAGCCTGGCGGCGCGTCCGGCGATCGCGCTGCTTCTCGACATCCACGCGTCGGGCCGGCCTCGTCGCAGCTGGTCGAGCTATCTCATGTCGAAGGCGGCGAAGGCCTCGCTCGTCGAGGTGCTCGCGGTCGAACTCGCCCCGGCGATCCGGACGGTGGGGCTCGAGCTCGGCGCGGTGCTCTGGCCCGAGGGCAGCGATCCCGACCTCGTCGCCCGCTACGAGTCGCGCATTCCGCTTGGCCGCAGCGGCTCGGCGGAGGAAGTCGCCCGCGCCACCGCGTGGGCGCTCCTCGAGGCCAGCTACGTCACCGGCGAGACGATCCGCCTCGATGGCGGGCGCTGGCTGCGGTAGCGGCGATCGCGACGATTCGTCGGGCTCGATCTCGGGGCGCTGCAGACTCTCGATGACGGGGGAGCCGCGATCGCGACCGCCGTGATCGCTGGAACGGCTCCGATCGACGCTAGGGGCACTCGCCCCAGGCCCCGATCTGCATGCTGAGATCGGTGCCGTCGATCTGCCCGTTCCCGTCGAGATCGCCGAGGCAGATCCCGAGGAGCTCGCCGAGAAGCCGCCAGTCGACGGCGTCGACCACTCCGTTCAGATCGACGTCGCCCAACTCCGCATTCAGAAGGCATTGCTCGTGGATGTGGGTTTCTCCGGAGTGATGCGCGGCACCGACGAGTTGCGAGGAGACCTTCCCGTCCCCATTCCCGCACACGATGGAGTCGACGAGCATCACCGGCACGTACGAGTGCACGCCGTCGGCTCCCGCGCTTCCGGGGTGCACGATCCCGTTGGGCGTGTTCCCGCTGACCGTGCACCCGTTCAAGGTGGGACGACTGCCGGTGTTGTCGAACATGCCGCCCCCCTGCCCCGACGCGACGTTGTCGGTGATGCTGCAGTTCGTCAGCGTGGGGCTGCTGAAGGGGTTGCAGTACAGCCCGCCTCCGTTGTTGCCGGCGGAGTTTCCCGAGATCCGGCAGGAGCTCAGGGTGGCACTGCTGTTGTCGAAGTAGATCCCGCCGCCATCGAACCCCGCCTGGTTGTCGGCGAAGGTGCAGTTCACGATCGTCGGACTCGCGTTCTTGAGCAGGAGGCCCCCGCCCTCGAAGGCATGGCCGCCCTGAAGCCGAAGATTCTCGAGCACCGTCGAAGGCCCTTCGTTCGTCACGCACTGCATGACGCCGTGAAACAAGCCGCCGACGAGCACGCTGTTCGGCATACCGCTCGAATCGGTGGTGCCGCGGATGGTGATCGCCTTGCCGTGCAGATCGATCGTCCCGGACTCCGCGTAGGTCTGGGCCGAGAGTTGGATCACATCACCGTTCGTCGCCGCGTCGATCGCGGCGACGATCGACGTGTACCCGCATCCGGACCCGCAGACGGTGAGGGTTTCCGCCACGCTCATCGTCGAGATGGATGCGGCGGCGATCACGGCGGCGAGGTGGGGGTTCTTCACGAGGCAATCCTGGCGGGAGGAGAACGGGCGAACTCGGAGATCTCCGAGACTACGCCGCTCCTCCGTGGCCGCACCTCGCAAACTCGACGGTTTCCCAACGGAACCACTCGGAGCGGCCTCGGCGACCGGGGATCGAGTCCGCAGCGAGGAAGGTCCCGATCGGACCCGACCGTCGGATGAACTCGCAGACCTCGGCCTCGGTTGGCGCCCTTGCCTCGCGATCGATTCGCGATCTCCGAGGGAACCCGTCGCCGATGGTCCGCCGCGCTCACGCGAGGAATTCCTTCGGCGGCCGCAGCGCGGACTCCGATTCAGTCGCGCCGCAGTTCGAGGAACTCGACCTTCGCCTCGCGAAACACCGCGCGGCTCTTCTCGATCGACGCGAGCCAGTGCTCGTCGCCGGTGATCGGCTCGTACGCCACCACGGTGGTGATTCCGGCCTGCACGATCGCGATGGCGCAGTGGATGCACGGGAAGAACGACGAGTAGATCGCGCAGCCGTTGGGCGACACCCCGTTGCGGGCGCACTGGACGATCGCGTTCATCTCCGCGTGCACGATGAGGTCGTACTTCGCGGGACGTTCGAGGCGCTCGGGCAGGTCCTCGATCGCGCGGGGCAGGCCGTTGAAGCCGGTCGAGATCACCTGCTTCGCGGGCGAGACGATCACCGCGCCGACGCCGCGGGAGGGATCCTTGCTCCACGTGGCGATCATCTCGCTCAGGGCGAGGAAGCGACGGTGCCACTTTTCGGAGAAGTCGATCGACATCGATGCCTCAGTGGAAGAAGACCGCGGAAGGGACGCGTTGCCGATCGAAGCCCGGCCCCGACCACTCGACCACCACGTCGTCCTGCCCCGACGCCTCGAAGAAGCCCACCTCGAACCGGTGCAGTCCCTGCTCGAGCGCGACGACCCCCGACTTCGTCAATGCCGAATGGAGGCCGTCGTTGTCGACGACGAGCGCTCCGTCGATCCGCAGCACGCTGCCGTCGTCGGAGGTGAGGAAGAACTCGTAGACGCCCGTCGCGGGCACCTCGATCAGACCCGTGAAGCGCATCGCGTACTGGTCTTCGCGAGGCTTGCTCGCCACGGAGACCCGGTCGACGATCGCGGTTCCGTCCGCCTCGAGGCTCGCGAAGTCGGGCGTCTCCTTCCAGTTGCCGAGATACCACGACGCCTGGATCCCCGGATCGGCCTTGAGGACCTGCACCGCCGGGTTCGGCGCGACCTTCGAGAGCGTCGCCTTCGCGACGCCCGACGCCGGCTCGCCGCGCAGGAAGCACGCGGCGGAGAGCGTCGCGCTCTCGCGAACGGTGAACGGCCCCTCGTAGAGCCGCGAGAGCGACGACGGCGCCGAGCCGTCGAGGGTGTAGCGGATCTCCACCTCGTCGCTCGGCGACGCCAGCGCGATCTCGAGTTCGCCGACGAAGATCGCCCCGTCGCCCGGCTCGATCGTCGGCGGTCCCACCACCACCGCCTCGCCGGCGATGTCGAGGACGACCACGGTGTCGATCACGTCCGGCAAGGTCGAGGGCAGCGCGATCACGAGGTCCGCGCCTTCCCGACGCACCGCGAGATGCCCCGCGCCGGGATCGGCGAGCAGGTACGCGCCGCGTTCGCCTTCACCCGGCACGCTCGCGAGCGGACGATTCATGAGCCCGGTCAGGCGCAGTTCGCCCGAAGTCGGGCGCGTGAACACATGCAGGTAGAGGCGCTCGTTCCCATCCGGCAGCGTGCGGCGCGTGCAGCGGCCCCACGGCAGGCTCTCGAAGCAGCTCGCCTGCGTGCCGCGGATGCTCTCGCCGTTCAGGTCCATCCAGCGCCCCATCGCGGCGAGGCGCGCGATCGACTCGGGCGGGAAGTTGCCGCGAGCGTCGGGACCGACGTTCAGCAGGAAGTTGCCGCCCTTGCTGGCGATGTCGACGAGCTTGCGAAGCAGGTCCTCGACGCTCTTGAACTCGGTGTCGAAGGACTGGTGCCCCCACGACCGGTTCATCGTCATGCACGTCTCCCAATCGACGCCGCTCGGCAGGCCGGTCGGAGGGATCTCCTGCTCGGGCGTGCCGAAGTCGCCGCGGAATCCGCCGTCGCGGGTGAGACCCGCCATCCCCTCGCGACCGACGTCGACCCGGTTGTTGACGATGATCGCCGGGTCCGCGGTGCGCACGAGGTCGTAGGTCTCCGCGCCGAGGGGATGGGTCCACGTCGACTCCCACTCGCCGTCGAACCAGAGCACCGCCGGCGAGTAGAGCTCGACGAGTTCCCCGACCTGCGCCTGCATGTGGTCGACGTAGCGCCGGAAGTTCGCGTCGTCGGTGGGGCGATCGTCCCACGCCCGACGCGGCAGGTAGTCCGGATGCGTCCAGTCCATGATCGAGTGGTAGAAGCAGAGCACGATGCCCTCGCGACGGCACGCCTCCGCCAACTCGCCGAGGATGTCCCGCTTGAAGGGCGTCGCCTCGACGTCGAAGTCGGTGTGCTCGCTCGGCCAGAGGCAGAAGCCGTCGTGGTGCTTCGAGGTGATCACGAGGTACTTCATGCCGGCGTTCTTCGCGATCATCGCCCACTGCGCGGCGTCGAAGTCGACCGGATCGAACTGCGTCTGCAGCGGCATGTAGGCGTCGGGATGGATCCGCGCGGTGTTCAGGATCCACTCCGCGCCGCCGGTGCGCTTCCCGTTCCAGGTGCCCGACGGGATCGCGTAGAGCCCCCAGTGGATGAACATGCCGAAGCGGGCCTCGCGCCACCACGCCATGCGGGCGTCGCGTTCCGCGGGCGTCTCGTCGAGCGGTGTCGCGACCCGCGGCGGCAGGTCGCTCGGCCACCAGGGGTCTTCCTGAGGGCTTGCGGACGCGGTCGTGGCGAGCATCGCGGCGGCGGTCGGTGCAAGCAGGCGGCGCACGAGGTCAAGGGCGTGTCGGTTCGGCGAATCGGGCAGCGTGTGCATGGGTCGCGTCCGGAGACTCCGGCGACACCGCGGTCGCCCGGATCCGTCGAATGTAGCAGCGAGACCATCGACGTCTCGTGCCTTCGTCAGCCTCGGCGGCCGGAAGGGCTCATCCCGGTCACGAGCCTGCGGTGCCACGACCAAGGTCTCGTGACCCGCGGAGCGTCGCTGTTCAAGGCCGCACGTTCATGGCGACAACTGACCGCTCAGGCTTCGATAGTCGTCGGAAAGATAGAAGCCCAGGAGTGCGGCCACCCTCACCGAGAGATGGAGATGCACCAGCCGACCTTCCGCATCGGTGCGGAGCAAGCGGC
>JBMSXH010000198.1:0-5463 GCA_049425445.1 Phycisphaerales bacterium
CCGGAGTCGACGATGCTCGTGCGGATGCGCGAGATCTCGGGCGTCAACGGCTACCGGCTGCTGGTGGGCGTTTCGGAAGACGGCGTGGTGGTGGCAGCGGCCGGCGGGCGACCCGACGACGGCCTGTCGCGGGGGCCGCATCTGCGGATCGACGATCTCGTCGTCGCGGAGGGCCGGCGCGGCGAGGGCCTCGGCCGCGCGATGCTCGCCGGGCTCGCCGAGGAGGCGCGGGAGCAGGGGCTGCCCCGCATCCTGCTCGATGCGCGGCACGACGCGCGGGGCTTCTACGAGCGGCTCGGCTTCGTCTTCCGCGGCGCGGAGCCGTGCATGATCGACATCGGCGACGCCTGAGGCGCCGCCGACGTCGAGAAGACTGGTCGATTCCCGTCCGGACTCAGACCGCCACGCCGCAGATCTGCGCCGCCTTGGTCGCGATCGCGCCCGCGTGCAGGCCGCAGTACTCGAGCTGCTCCTGCTCGGTGCGGGCGGACTTCGGCAGGCGATCGACGGTCATCTGCACGATCGTGAAGGCGTCGCCGCTGTCGGTGCACGCCTCCGAGACCGCCGAGCCGATGCCGCCGCCGAAGTTGTCCTCGACGGTGAGGATGTTGCCGCCGTTCTTGTTGGCGATGTCGAGGAAGAGCTCGCGGTCGAAGGGCAGCGAGTAGAGGTCGATGAGCGTCGCATCGACGCCGGCCTTGTCGAGCATCTCGATCGCCTTGTTGCACTCGTGCAGCATGTAGCCCGCGGAGACGATCATGAGGTCGCGTCCCTCGGTGAGCATCTCGAAGGAGCCGAGCTCGAACTCGGTCGAGTCGTCGTAGAGGAACTCGACCTCCGGGCGATGCACCCGCAGGTAGCACATGCCGTGGTGCTCGGCGGCGGCGACGGTGAGGGCGTAGGCCGCGAAGGCGTCGGCGGGCTGGAGCACGTAGCAGCCCGGCTCGCCGCGATGGTCCTTCACCGTCGAGAGGCTGCGGAACCACGCGACGTCGGGCAGGGCCATCTGGCTCGGGCCGTCGGAGGCGGGGGTGATGCCGACGTGCGAGCCGACGACCTTGAGGTTCGCGCCCGAGAGCAGGCCCATCTCGATCTGGTCGTAGGCGCGGGTGATGAACTTCCCGAAGCTCGCGAAGAAGGGGATCTTGCCCGCGGCGGAAAGGCCGACCGCGACCGACGCCATGTTCTGCTCGGCGATCCGGCACTCGACGAAGCGGTCGCTCATCGCGCGGTCGTTGGCGAACCACTCGGTGAAGGTGCTGTTCTTGACGTCCGCATCGAGCGCCCACACCGCGGGGCTCGACTGGCCGAGGGCCCGCAGCGCGAGGCCGAAGGCCTTGCGGGTCGAGAGCCGTCCGGCCTGATAGGTGCTGGTCATGTCCCAGGACTTCATCGCCTCGGGCAGCGAAGGCACTTCCTTCGCCGTCGCCGCGGGCGCCTCGTACTGGGCGGGCGGGAAGATCCGAAGCTCGTCGCCCGCAAGCGCCGAGGTGAGTCCGACGCGGGTCGCGTTGAGCTCCTCCTCGGCCTGCCGAAGCTTGTCGCCGACGATCGGCTTGCCGTGCCAGTTGCCGGACTGGATCGAGGGGACGCCCCAGCCCTTCACGGTCTTCGCGACGACCGCACAGCAGACGCCGTCCTCGGCCTTCTTCGCGGCGGAATCGAACGCCGCCTTGATCTGCGCGGGGGCGTGGCCGTCGATCTCGAAGACCTCGAAGCCGAAGGCCCGCAGCTTCGCGGCGAGCTTCTCCGCCGACTGCTGCTCGCTGACCGCATCGGACTGGCCGAACTTGTTGCAGTTGAAGATCGGAAGGACGTTGGTCAGGCCGTGCTCGACGATGAAGTCGCACGCCTCCCAGATCTGGCCCTCGCGGCTCTCGCCGTCGCCGCAGATGCAGTAGATCCGCTTGTCGAGGCCGTCGGTGCGGGCGGCGATCGCCAGGCCCGCGGCGACGGAGAGACCCTGCCCGAGGCTGCCGGTCGCGGCGTCGAAGAAGGGGAAGCCCTCGGCCGGGTTGGGATGGCCTTCGAGCGCCGAGTCGATCGCCCGCAGGGTGTTCAGGTCGCCCGCCTGCATCGGCCGCATCGCGTTGGGGTCCTTCCCGAAGGAGACGCCCAGATCGGCACCGGCTGCATAGATGATGGGGACCGCGTGGCCTTCGGAGAGGACGAGGCGATCGGACGTGGGGTAGCGGGGCGCCTCCGGCACCCATCGCATCGTGTGATAGAGCAGGACCGTCGCGATGTGCCCGAGGCTGAGGGCCGTGCTCGGATGCCCACTTCCGGCCGCGGCACAGGCCTGCAGCGCCATCTGGTCGAGCTGAATGGCCTTCGCATGAACGGCTGCATCGAACGACATGGGCGGTCCTTCCGGGCCTTGGGCGGCCGATGAGCCCCGACCTCAGCCTTCCGGCCAGGGCCGCGTCGGTCTGAGTGCAGGGCGGAGTGATCGGGAGGCGGCGTCGGGGTCGCACGACCCCCGCCGCGGGGCGGGCAGTATGGGCGTCGAACCCGGTTTTCGCAAGGGTTCCGGAGGGGTGAAGCGCGGGCTTCGGAGGCGGCCGCTCCTGCTTCGGGCGCGGGCCACGTCACACGGTGGTCGCTCGCTTCGCTCGGCGGGCGGGCGCTTGGACGGGATGGACGGGATGGACGGGATGGACCCGGAGGGCGAAGCGCTGCACCTGGTGCGGGAGGCCGACGGTCCGTCTCCTCTCTTCTCACTCCTCTTCTCCTCTTCTCAATCGAAACCCGCCCGGCGTCCCTTCCCTACAACCCCTCCTCCGCCGATCCTCCGCCCGCCAAGAGGAGCCCCTCCCGTGACTGAGTCCATCGCGTCGCGTCGTTCCTTCCGATCCGTCTTCGGACTTGCCGGCCTGGCCGCCGCCCTGACCGTGGCGGCCTCGATGCCGGCGCTCGGTCAGGGGGCCGACGGTCGCTTCCCGGATCCCCGCGGCGGCAAGGAGCTCGATCGCTGGCTCGACGACGCGGACGTGCCCGAGTCCGATCGCGACGCGATCTTCGAGATCCATGCCCGCTACCTCGCCGAGGTCGAGCAGCTTCGCGATCGCGAGATCGAGGCGTGGCTTCGCGAGGCTCCGGTGTGGTGGGCCTCGGGCGACGTCGAGCAAACCAGGCGGAAGCTCGAGGCGGCCAGAGTACGGATCGCCGAGCAGCGACGTCTGCTTGCGCGACTCGACGCGCTCGAGGACCGGCTGTGGAGCGAGATCGGTTCGATGACCGGCGTTCCCGCGTCCACGGTCGAGTCGCTGCGGCAGCGAGCCCGGCTCGATCGGCTCTCGGATCTCGGAAGGCACTACGCCTGGCGCGGGAACGGCGCGACCGATCTCGCCACGCTGATCGCCGCAGCCAAGGCCACGCCCGCCGAGGCGGCGCGAATCCGCGAGGCGCTCGCGGGGCACGACGCGACGGTGGTCAAGGTCCTCGAGGAGCAGCGCGACCTGGCGCTCGAGGCGGAGGTCAGGCAACTTGGTTGGACGCTCGAGCGGGAGGAGCGTTGGGCCGAGATGCGCCGGCTCGCCGACGAGGAGATGCAGGCCGCGGCGCAGGAGGGCCGCGAGGCGCAGGTCCAGGAGATCTACGACAGCTTCCGTGAAGACCCCACGATGCAGGACGAGTCCGAGAGCGAGAAGAACCGGCTCCTGGCACGGCTCGCTCGGCAGCAGCTTGCCGCGATCCGCGCGATCGAGCCGATCCTCGGCGACACCGACCGGCTCGCGGGCGTGATGGTCGCGACCGGCATCGTGCCGGGCGGCATGGACGACTTCTACGAGATGTTCGAGGAGATGGGGCGCGAAGGCGCCGTGACTCCGTCGCAGCTCGCGGCGATCGGCGAGATTCGCCGGCGCTCGATCGCGAGCGAGGTCCCGAAGAGGCTCGAGATCGCCGAACTCGAGATCCGCCGGCTCGAGCTTCAACACAACGGATGGATCCTTCTCGAGGACGGCACCTACGCCGAGTCGCCGGAGTCGGCCGAGCTCAACGCCCGCCTGATGAATCTTCAGGGCGGCGAATCGATGCAGGAGCAGATGCAGATCGTCGTGAGCATCGGGCAGATCGTCGGCGCCAAGACCTTCGGCGACATCATGCGGCAGTGGGGGCGCAAGCAGGGCATTCCGGAGCAGTTCCTCGAGCCGATGATCGCGCAGCTCGTCGCGGGCATCGAGGCGGGGGCGATCGACGGCGAACGCATGCAGCAGGAGATGATGGCTCGGATGTGGTCGCCGCCGCCTTCATGGAAGGTGATCGACGAGGCGACGCTCGCGGCGATCCTCGACGACCTCGGGGTCGAAGGGGAGATGCGGCTCGTCGCATCGCAGCTCATCGAGGACGGCGCGCCGCGATTCGCGGAGGCGCTCGCCGCGGCCACCTCGGAGATCGAGACGCCGGATCCCGAGGATGCCGAGGCGATGCAGCAGTTCCTCATGCGCCGCATGGGCGGGCGCGAGGCGACCGAGCTTGCGGCGATCGACGCGGGGCTCGATCGCGTGCTCGCGGCGGACCGGGCGTTCTTCGACGATCTCGTCGGCGTGCTCGGGGCCGAGGTCGAGGAGCCGCTGCGCCCGTGGCGTGCCGTGCGTCAGGCAGAACTGATCGCGGGCAGCGAGATGGCTCAGGGGCCGGCGATGGTCGTCTCGAACTGGATGGATCCGAGCGCCGGCAACTTCGAGCGGGTCGCCTCCTTCACGATCGCGCTCGAGGCGATTCCCGAGGCGCTCCGCGATCCGGCGGTGCGGGCGGCTTTCGCAGCGCAGGCCGAGGAGATCGCGACGCTGCGGCGAGAGCGTCGCGATTCGATGCGATCGCTCGGTCCCCGCCGCGCCGAGGCGATGGCGACCGCGATGGCGCTGCAGGAGGAGCTCAACGCCGCCTCGGCCGCCGACGAGGCGATGTCGCAGGCGGACATGGAGCGTCAGCAGCGGAATCAGCAGGAACTCGCGGCGATCGAGCGGGAGACGGAACGCTGGAGCGGTGCAGTCGGCAACCGACTTCGGCAGGATCTTGCGCGGCTGCAGGCGGTGCTCGATCCGGAGTCGGCACGGGCCTTCCGCCGCGCGGTCCTGCGCGAGGCGTGGCGGCAGGAGCTCGGATCGCCGTCGGGGCTCGAATCGCTAGAGAGGGCCCGCGAGCGCGCGATCGCGGCCGGCGATGCGGCGCGGGTCGCCGAAGCCGACGCGATGATCGAGTCCTACGACGCCGCGTCGGATCGACTGCTCGACCTGCTGTGGACGACGAGCGAGGACGTCCGCGCGAACGGATCGCCGAGGACGATGATGATCCAGGAGGGCGTCGAGCAGGTCGACGCCTCGCGCTGGTGGCCGAGCGCGGCGGGTCGCGCGAAGTTCCGTCAGGCGGAACTGGACTTCGCGGTCATGCGGGCGTTGGAGTGATGGGACGCCTTCCGAACTCGGAGGGCTCTGTCATTTGGTCTCGTCGCTTCGCGAC
>JBMSXH010000199.1:0-5430 GCA_049425445.1 Phycisphaerales bacterium
CCTCCTGCAGCGACAAGGCCAGCATGGGCGCCGTCAGCGGCAAGAGCGACTGCTCTTCCGCCAAGAGCTGCGGCGACAAGGCCAGCATGGGTGCCGTCAGCGGCAAGACCGGCTGCTGCCCCGGCATGAAGAGCGACTGCTGATTTCCGCTCGCTCGGAATGATCGAACTCGAAACGCCCGCCGTCCTCGGCGGGCGTTTCTCGTTGAACGATCGGACTGCTCGGTCCCTGCCGCAACGCCGCGGTGGAATGCGACGCTCGCCGGCCGCCGGGGTCGCTCGCCACCGTCGCCACATTCGGCTCAGGATCTCACCGATATCATCGCAGCCGGCGTGCTTGCAACGGCCTGGGCCCGATCGCGGCGAGGCCGTTGGCGGGAACGACCGGGTCCATCGCCCTCCGCCGGCCGTGCGGCTCAGCCCCCCACTCTCGTCGAGGAATCGCCTGTGAACCTTTCCACGAACCGACTGAACTGCTTCGCCGCTCCCGCACTGGCCGCGGGACTCCTCGGGTCGCTCGTCTCGCTCGTCGGCTGCTCCACCAAGGGCACCTATCAGCAGGCGGTGTCGGAGCACTGGTCGCCCTACGGCCCGGTGCTTCGAAGCGATCCGCCGACCGCAACCGTCACCGAGATGGCGAACGGCGAGCTCGCCGGTCCGGTGGTGCTTGTGGGCGTCGTGCGAGGCGTCTGTCAGACCAAGGGCTGCTGGATGACCATCGCCGCCGAAGGCACCGACGACCCGGTGTTCGTCAAGTTCCGCGACTACGGCTTCTTCGTGCCACGCAATGCGATCGGTCGCGAGGTCGTGCTGAACGGCACGCCGGTCGTGACCGAGGTCTCGGTGCAGATGCTGCGCCACTACGGCCGAGACGCCGGCCAGTCGGAGGAACAGGTCATGCTGATCACCGAACCGGAGCGGCGGCTCGAGTTCATCGCCGACTCCGTGCTCATTCAGGGCCGCGGACTCATGCCCCCCTACGTCGCCGCGGCGCCGGAGGTGTGCGAGCCCGAACCGCTCGCCGGTCCGGTGGTTCCCGATGTGGACGACTTCCGTCCCTCGGTGATTCCCGGCAGTCCGGCGGCAGCGCCGCAAGCGCCCGCCGCCAGCGGCCCGATCGAGATTCCCGATCTGGACGAGTACCGAACTCGTCCCGCCTCCGGAGGCGGCGACCTTCCCAGCGCCGACGTGCCTGCGGCCGAACCGTCCCCCGAACCGACCGAGCCGGCCGAACCCGCGGAACCTTCCGAGCCCACGAGCGACGAGCCGGTCGGCTCGTCCATCCTGGACGACTGATGCCGGACGCTTCTCGACCACGGTTGGCAACGGACCCCAAGGCAGGACTTCGACGTTGAGCATCCTTCTCCGAGGCGGGCGCGTGATCGACCCGGCGTCCGGCCTCGACGCCACCGCAGACCTGCTCATCGCGGGCGATCGCATCGCGAGGATCTCGACCTCGCGGCTTGCGACGTCGGAGGTCGGCGATGCACGCGTGATCGAACTCGAAGGTCGACTGGTGACGCCGGGCCTGATCGACGGCCACGTCCATCTGCGCGAGCCTGGGAACGAACGGGCGGAGACGATCGCGAGCGGCACCTTGGCCGCCGTCGCGGGCGGATTCACCAGCGTCTGCTGCATGCCCAACACCACGCCGGCGCTCGACACCGCGGCGCTCGTCCACTTCGTGCGGCTTCGGTCGCAGGAGACCGCCCACTGCCGCGTCTTCCCGATCGGGGCCGCCACCGAGGAACGCAACGGCGAGCGGCTCGCCCCGATGCAGGCGATGGCGGCGGCGGGCGCGGTCGGGTTCTCCGACGATGGAAGCGTCGTCGAACACGCCGCGATGATGCGGCGGGTGCTCCGCATGTGCGCGGCGATCGGGCTTCCCTTCCTGCAGCACTGTCAGGAGTCCACACTCACCGCCGGTGCCAGCATGCATGAGGGGGCGATCTCGGCGCGACTCGGCCTGATCGGCTGGCCGCGCGAGGCGGAGGAGCTGATCGTCGAGCGCGATCTGCGGCTGAACCGCACCATCGGCGCCCGATACCACGCGCAGCATCTCTCCGCGGCGGGCAGCGTCGAGGCACTTCGCCAGGCCCGGCGGCGCGGAGAGCCGGTCTCCGGTGAAGCCACGCCGCACCACCTCCTGCTGACCCACGACGCCTGCGATGGATACGACACGCACGCGAAGATGAACCCCCCGCTCCGCGAGGAGTCCGATCGCAAGGCCCTCGTCGAGGCGATCGCCGAAGGCATCGTCACGATCCTCGGCACCGATCACGCGCCGCACACCGCCGAATCGAAGGAAGTCGACTTCGCCGCCGCGAGCTTCGGCATCGTCGGCCTCGAAGGCGCCGTGCCGCTCTACGCCGAAGCGCTCGTTGCGAGCGGCGCGATCGATTGGCCGCGGCTGATCGCGATGATGACGATCGAGCCCGCGCGGCTGCACCGACTCGACGAACGCGGCCTTGGCATGCTCGCCGAGGGAGGCCCCGCGGATGTCACGGTGATCGATCCGACCACGCGCTGGACGATCGATGCCGATCGATTCCGATCGCAGGGCCGCAACACGCCGTTCGCGGGCCGCCACGTGGTCGGCAAGCCGACGATGACCATCGTGGCGGGCCACGTGCGCTTCAGCGAGTTGCCCTCGACCTGACGTTTGCCGGAGCCGCCTCGGCGGCTTCAGGCGGCCGCGATCCCGCAACCATCGGCGACGTCGCGACACGATCCAACGCGCCGATCGGTCAGTTGCAGGAGCCCCAGCCGCTCAGCACGATCGCGAGATCGGCCCCGTCCACATCGCCGTCTCCATCGATGTCCGCCGGGCAGCCCTTCTTGCACGGCCCCCAGGAGGCGAGTGCCACTCCCAGATCGACGCCGTTCACCACGCCGTCGTCGTTCAGATCGGCCGGGCAAGGAACCTTCGGCAGCCCGAAGAAGGTCACCGCGTGCTCGAAGGCCCGTGGTCCGAGCTCCGCGCCGAGAAGCCGCCCCGGGAGGTCGTCCCAGCGCGGATGGATGCCGCCGTAGATGCGGCTGATGCCGCTCTCATCCGCAGCGTCGTAGTAGCTCGCCCACTGCAGCGTGATGTCGATCGACGGGCCGTCCTCGAAGACGAGGTACTGGTTCGCCTCGCAGTGGAACTCGCCGAGCCCGTTGGGGAACCACGCGCTTCCCGTGAAGCGATGGAGGATCTCCGCCGCAGTGCGGCTGTAGGTGCTGTGGCCCGACACGTATCCCGCGAACGGCGGCGAGACGAAGCTCGGCCGCTGATACGGAACCCAGTTCGCGGCGAGGATCCAGGCCGCCCCGGAGTACTGGAACTCGGGGAACTCGGGAGCGCCCTTCCAGGCGAACACCGCGATCTCGCCGACGTGGCTCGCGAGGTGCGCGTGCCGCTGCCCGGGGGCGCTCGACTCGGCGGTGATCAGCTCGATCGCCCCCGGCTTGAGGTCGATCCCCAGCGGGTTGTAGCTCGGCAACGCCGGGCTGGTGCACTGTCCGAGTTGGGCCAGATAGCGGATCGCGCTGATCGGACGAATGCCGTCGTAGTGCCCCTTGATGCCCCAGCCGCAGATCGCCGCGTCGTGCATGCCGCCGTTGAGCGCGAGATAGAGCTTCACATCCCACTCGAGGTCGTCGAGCAGTGGACCGGTTCCTCCGAGCCGCTTCTCCGCGATCTCGTCGGAGACGTAGTTCGCCACGACGTTCCAGTGGCCCGGCGGCGCTTCGGAGTCCGGGCCATCCGCCCAGAACTCCGCGAGCACGCGAACATAGTCGCCCCGCGGAACAAGTTGCGGCGTGTACGGAGTCCCCGTCACCGGATTCACGTCATAGCCCGAGCCCGCGTTGGTGCCGAGCGGATTGTTGCCCATCGACGCCGGCGAGATGTCCCACACCACGCCGTCGTCGGGGTCATGCCACCCGCTCCATTCGGCGACCTGCTCCATGCCCGATCGGTATTCGTCGTGCCCCGGTCCGCCATGCCGCGGCGGCGGCCCCGGATCGAGGTAGACGCCGGGTCGATCGGGATTCATGTCCTCGGGCCGCAACGCAAACGGAACGACGAATCCCCAGAAGGGCGTCAGGAACGGCGGCGTGCCGCCGGGAATGGTGTTGCCGCTCTGATCGACGAAGGTCTCGAGCGTGAGCGGTTGCCAGCGGTTGGGATCGACCAGCGTCGGGTTGCCTGGATCCTCGACGATCAGCGGCGGGTTCGCCGGAACGTAGGTGCCTTCGGGGATCTGGTAGTCGTCCCACTCGTTCGATCCGTCGTCGAGGCCGAACGCGATGATCGCGGCCGCGATGCGATTGCCGATCGCCGCGGGCGAGTTGCCCTGCGTCGAGGTGAAGGTCGGGTCGTAGCCGAGCCAGACCATGCGTTCGAGGAGACGCGGCAGCGTCTCGACGGCGCCCGGCGATGCGAAGAAGCGATGCCGAAGCAGGCGGTAGGACGCGTAGCTGATCGCTTCATCCCGCGCCGAATCCGGCTTCTTCGCCCCGTGCTTCTCCGTGAAGAGCCACCCCTGCGCATCCGGGTCGTAGGCGGCCCAGGCGTCCCACATCGCCACCGAGAGGTGAAAGAGGTTCCGGGCATGGACGGTCGGTCGCGCGAAGTCGTTGCGGATCGCCTCCAGCAACTCCTCGTTCCACTGCCGAGCGACGCTCGGCGGATCGCTCCCGATCCGGGCTGACGCGACTCCACAACTCGCGAAGACCGCCAAGGTCGCCAAGCTCCACCGAACCGCTGCCAAGCTGCCTGCGATGTGCATCTGGATCTCCAATTCGCAGATGACGTCCCAAGAAGACTCGCGGCGACCTCCGCCGGAGATCGACCGCCCGGTCACTCGGTTCAACCTATCCCGATGGAACGCTTGGTCAATTCCCACCCTCGAAATCGACGCCGGGTCGTCGACCTCTGGATCGGACAGTCCGACCGGCACCGCCGCGATCGGTCCCAAAACGCACCGCGGCGGCCGGATCGCTCCGGCCGCCACGGGGACTTGTCGAATCAGGCGTCCGTTCAGCGGCGACGCCGCGAGCCGGCGAGGCCCGCGAGACCGAGCATCGCGATCGCCGCGGGAGCCGGAACCACCGTGCCGTCGATCAGGAACGGCAGTTCGTAGCCGAGGCCGTTGCCGCCGTCGGCCGCAGTCGCCCACGTCGCGGTCGACACCGTGTAGATCAGGCTGTTGCCGATGATCGCTTCGACCGGGCTGCTCACGAGCGGCACCCACGGTCCGCTCGCGGCCGAGCCGGTCGCGGCGAACTCCACCCAGTATTCGCCGTTGCCGAGGTTGATGTCGAGGCCGTCCGCGAGGATGTTCATGATCGGACGCTGCGTGTTGTCGAAGGCGGTGGCGGAGGTGCGGTAGATCCCGGTCCAGTCGGTCGAACTCAGGATGTTGGTGGTCATGTCGCCCCAGAC
>JBMSXH010000200.1:0-5425 GCA_049425445.1 Phycisphaerales bacterium
CGCCGTTCACCGGATCGTCAGCAGCTTCATGCCCGGCGGGTCGTGCAGGATGCGCACCTCGTTGAACTTGAACTGGTCGCCCACCCGCGGGGTGAACCGCGCCCGCAGCACGCCGTCGCCGAGGTTGTCGAGGATGACGTCGCCGCCGAGGAAGCCGAAGCCCATGCGGTTCAAGGTGGCCATGAGATCGTTGCGGTGCTTCGCGCACCACTCCGCGAACGCCGCCGGCGAGCCGCCGCGGGCGGCGAACTCCTCGCGGGTGCGTTCGGCGAGCAGCGCCTCCCACAGCACGTCGTAGCGCTCGAAGCGCAGGCAGTTCATGGTGTTCGCGAGCACGTGCTCGGGGGTGATGCAGCGGATCTCGACGGTGCCGTCTTCCTGCTCCTGCCAGATCTCGATCGCTTCGCCGGCCTCCTCGGGCACCTCGCCGCGGTCCTGCGCCTCGAGTTGGGCGCGAAGCTGCGGAAGCGGCGTCGAGACGAAGCGGATGATGCGGCCGTCGTCGGTGACGACCTCGTCGGGCAGGTCGGTCTCGGAGGCCATCTGGTGGAACTCCGGCCGGTAGCGGTACTCGATGACGTAGGACTGGCAGCCCGCGAGGAGCGCGATCGAGGCGGCCGAGGTCCAGGCGACGCTGGCGACCGCGCGGCGCGCCGACGCGCACATCCCGAGCCTCGCCCGCCCCGCCGCGCGGGAAGTCATGTCGCGCGGCCTCCGGTCGCGACCGCCCCGAAGGTCGCGGGCGCCTCGCGATCGCGACGCCAGGCGGCCCGCAAGGCGAACTCGCTGCGGGCCTCGGGGAAGTCCTCGCGGGCGTGCGTGCCGCGGCTCTCGCAGCGCCATCGTGCGGCGCGGGCGACGAGCGTCGCGGCGGCGATCTGGTTCTGCGTCTCCCAGCCCTCGGGATCGTCGAAGATCTTGTCGAGCGAGTAGCGGCTCCAGAAGTCGAGCATGTCGAGCAGGTCCTCGATGCGGCTGCCCGCGCGAAGCACGCCCGCGTTGTGCCACATCGCGCTGCGGAGGCTGCTTCGCACGTCGGCGAGGTCGAGTTCCGCACGGCGGCTCGTCGCGACGTCGGCGATGATCCGCTCGGGCACGACCGGCGGCTGCGAGATCGCGGCGAGGCCCGCGCGGCGCCCGAAGACGAGGCCTTCGAGCAGGCTGTTGCTCGCGAGGCGATTGGCGCCGTGCACGCCGCTCGCCGCCGCCTCGCCGCAGGCGAAGAGGCCCGGCAGGTCGCTGCGGCCGTCGAGATCGGTCCGCACCCCGCCGATCGTGTAGTGCGCCGCGGGCTGCACGGGAATGCGGTCGCTCGCCGGATCGAGGCCGAAGGAGCGGACGAGCCGGTCGAGGCCCGGGAAGCGCTCGGCGAATCGCGTGGCGCCGATCGGGCGCAGATCGAGCCAGACGTTCGAGTCGGAGGTGCGGCGAAGGGTCTGCGCGATCGTGCGGCTCACGATGTCCCGCGGCGCGAGTTCGCCCATCGGATGGGCGTCCTGCATGAAGCGGTGGCCCTCGCGGTCGACGAGCCACGCGCCCTCGCCGCGCACCGCTTCGCTGATGAGCGCTCGCGTCGCGCCCGCCACGTAGAGGACGGTCGGATGGAACTGCACGAACTCGAGGTCCGCGACCGACGCGCCCGCCCGCCAGGCCATCGCCACGCCGTCGCCGGTCGCCACGCGCGGATTGGTCGTCTCGCGGAAGACCTGGCCGACGCCGCCGCTCGCGAGGATCGTCGCCTTCGCCCAGATGAGCTGCAGCCCGTAGCGGGGGTGGTGGGTGATGGCGCCGAGCACGCGGCCGTCGCCGCGCTCGGAGGAGAGCAGGTCGATCGCGAAGCACTGCTCGAAGATCCGGATCGACGGCGAGGCCTTCGCCCGCGCCTCGAGCGTGCGGACGAGTTCGCGGCCGGTCGCGTCGCCGTCGGTGTGCACGATGCGTCGACGGCGGTGGCCGCCCTCGCGACCGAGTTCCACTTCGCCGGCGCTGTTGGCGTCGAGCCGCATGCCCCACTCGACGAGGCGCTCGACCTCGGCGGGCCCTTCCTCGGTGAGCAGCCTCACCGCCTCGGGATCGTTGAGCCCGCCCCCGGCCTCGACGGTGTCCGTGGCGTGCGCTTCGGGCGTGTCGTCGGGATCGACCGCCGCGGCGATCCCGCCTTGCGCCCACGCGGTGCTCGAGAGTTCGAGCGGCGCCTTGGCGAGCAGGATCACCTCGCCGTGCTCGCTCGCCGCGAGCGCCGCCCGCAGGCCCGCGACGCCGCCGCCGATCACCAGCACATCGGTGAAGATCTGCGGCAGCAGCGGCGAGCGGAACGGGATGAGGTATCGGCGGTCGACGAGCGGATCGCTCACGAGCGGGGCTCTCAGCGATCGCGGGAGGCGCCGGACTCGCGGCTGCCCACGCGATCGGAACGCATGTCGGGCATCCGTGCCGATGGGGCTTCGAGATCCATCACGAAGTCGGCGATGTAGATCTGGCTCGAGCGGTCCTCGCCGCGCTGTCCGGTCCAGAGCAGGAAGCGGCCGTCGGGGGAGAAGACCGGCAGCACGTCCGCGCCCTCGCCGAAGGTGACGCGGCGCTCGGCGGTGCCGTAGCGCTTCTGCGGCGGGTTCGCGTCGGAAAGGTCCGCGGCGTCGACGAGGAAGATCTCGTAGTTGCGATGGCCCGCGGCGCTCGAGGCGTAGACGAGATGCTTGCCGGCGGGATGCCAGTAGGGGGCCCAGTTCACGTCGTCGTTGTCGGTGACCTGATGCTCGGTCGCGACGCCGACGATGCGACCGCTCGCGTCGCGCTTCAGTTCGGCCACGAAGATCTGCAGCAGGTTGTTGCCGTGGCGATCGGAGCGATAGCAGATGCGTTCGCCATCGGGCGAGAAGAACGGCCCGCCGTCGTAGCCCGGCACCGCGACGATCGCGGTCGCCTCGCCGGTGGCGAGGTCCTTCACGACGAGATCGCCCTGTCCGCTCTCGAGCGAGCAGTAGAGCAGTTCCTTGCCATCGGCCGACCACGACCCCTCGGCGACGTAGGCGGTTCCGTCGCCGGCGAGCGTCTTGAGCGAACTCGCGGTGCCGTCGGCGGTGCGGAGATCCGCCTCGACGATGCGCATGCCCGGCGGGAACATCCAGCGATAGCGACCGCTGCCGCGCTGGTAGCCCGGCGGCGCCGACTCGGTCGGCGGGACGAGCGTCGATCCGAAGAGGATGCGGTTCGGATCGATCGGATGGAACCAGCCGCAGGTGTTCGCCGAGCCTTCGGGGCTCAGGCGGCGGATGTTCGCGAGGTGTGCAATGCGCCCGTCGCCGTCGACGACGAGGTCCGCGACGAACATCGCGTAGAAGTCCTCCGCGGTCTCGCCTTCGGCGGGCTTCTCGATCGCCTGGAAGACGAGCTTCGTCATGTCGGGCGAGAAGTACGCCTCGCCCGCCTTGGTGAAGCGGTCGGGAAAGGTCAGTTGGCGGATCTCGCGCAGGTTCGCGGCTTCGGCGGCTGCATCGACCGGAGGTTCGGCGGGCGGAGCCGCGCCGGGGCGACCGGACTGCGGCAGAGCGATGACAGCGGCAAGGGCAAGCAGGGTCGAGATCGTCATGGCGTGGGTGCAGTTGCGGGGAGGAATCGCCGCCGGAGCAGACGTGCAGTCGGTGCCGACGACGCGGGGGTCGGATGCGAACCGCGTAGTCTACGGAGGCTTGCCACCCGGCACGAACCCCGATCGACTTGCAAAAACCGCAGTTCTGGAGGGGGAGGTCCGATCGGAGCGCTCGTCGGGGCTCTGCCGCTACCGTCCTCGAATGCCCGAGGCCGAGGACTGGTCGCTGATTCGCGAGACGCCGACGCTGCTGGGCGTCGTGAAGCCCGCGGGCCTGCTCTCGGTGCCGGGCCGCGGTCCTTCGAAGGCCGACTGCCTGATCGCCCGCGTGCAGCAGCGGTTCCCCGAGGCGCGGATCGTGCACCGGCTCGATCAGGCGACGTCGGGCGTGATGGTGCTCGCGCGAAGCGCCGAATCGCACCGTGCCCTCGGCTGGCAGTTCGAGCGCCGCGAGGTCTCGAAGCGCTACGTCGCGATCGTCGCGGGCCATGTCGAGCAGGACGAGGGCGAGATCGACGCGCCGCTGCGCAAGGCGCTCGCCGACGGACCGCGGCATGTCGTGGATCCGATCCACGGCAAGCCTGCGATCACGCGGTGGCAAGTCGTCGAGCGCACGACGCTCGGCGCGGTGCGCGAGACGGCCGTGTCGCGGGGCCTTCGGCCCGAGTCGATCGTGGTGCCGGGTGTTGATGGCGAGCATCGAGTCACCCGACTCGATCTGGTTCCACGCACCGGTCGCAGCCATCAGTTGCGGGTGCATCTCGCGCATCTCGGCCATGCGGTGGTGGGCGACGAGTTCTACGCATCGCCCGAGGTGCACGCCCTGGCACCTCGACTGCTGCTGCACGCCGAGGAACTGATCGTGCAGGATCCCGGCGAGGCGGGCGTCGAGGTGCGGCTCGAATCGCCGGCGGGGTGGTAGGGCGGACGAGCCGCGGGTTCAAGCGGCGGCACCGCGAGCCGCCCGGTCTCGGCGGGGGCCCGGAGTCCCGCTGAGAAACGAGGCAATCTGGCGAAGGCGAGATCGGCCGGGCTTTCGCGAAAGTTGGAGCAAAGGTCTTGGGTCGGGCGGGGGCGCTCGTCGCACTTTGGCACCCTGCCCGCCGTGGCCGATGCCGCGAGCGAGGCGAGGTTTCATCAGCGAGGAGAGACCAGATGCGTCGAGTGCTTGGAAGCGTGGCGTGCGGGAGTGGCGTGGCGATGGCCCTTGGCCTCGGCTCGTCGGCCTTGGCAGCGCCGATCACCTACACCATGGTGATGAACGGTGTGAGCGGGACGCTCGGAACGGCCTTCACCAATCAAGTGGTCACTATGACCTTCACGGGGGATACGGGGAATGTGTCGCCGTACGGCAACCCATCGGCGCCGTTCGGCTATTACAACGACATCGCGAGCGGCTCGATCACGGTGCAGGTGGGGAGCGGCACGGTCTACACCGTGACCGAGGCCATGAACCTCTCGGCGGAGACCAATCCTGGCGTTGGAAGCCGCATCGCGTTCGCGAAGGGGAGCTATCCCGGGACGATCCTGTTCACCTTCTATGCGGGTGCGACGTATCCGGGAGGCCTTGCCGCCTTGACGACGAACTACACCTCCCCGTCGGTGGCAGGTCTGAGCACGTTCTTCGGCGCCAACACGCTGGCCACCACCGGTGGAACGTTCTCGCTGGGCAACGTGACGAACACCACCGGTGGCTTCACGTCGGCCGCCGCGAGCGCCGTCCCCGGCGCGGGCCTCGCGGCGATCGGCGGCGTGGGGCTTGCGGGCCTCACGCGACGTCGGCGCGGCTGATCGAACATCGATGGTTCGAGGCATGGACGAGCCGCGGGCGCGAGT
>JBMSXH010000201.1:0-5406 GCA_049425445.1 Phycisphaerales bacterium
ACCAAGAGACGGTTCCTCGGTGGCTGCGGGTCCTTGATGAAGTCGCCGGGGGCGCCTCCTCTTGTGCCGGATCGACGCAAGCCCCGCCCCGGAGGGCGGACCGAGACGGTCTGCTCGCGAGTTGGGGTGATCGACCCATCCTCTGCAGGGATCCGGCTCGATTCGCCCGCTCCGCGGCCACGCGCGTGATCACAAGTCACTTGCGTGAATACATTTAGAACGGAACCCTCGATTTCCTCGTCTGTCGCCCGACCCGCCCGAGCGAGCATCCGGAAGGGACCCGCGGGACGTCGCCGCGGCGGTGGGATCCCTTTCGAGTGGAAACTCCGGATCCGACACTGGACACCCCTTGGACTCGGGATACGTTTTGGCCTCAGGGAGGGACGTGAAGGGAGAAAGAGAGTCCCTGTGCGTCCACGATCTCGATTTGGGCTGGCCTGCGGAGCGGTCACCCTCACCACATCGATGGCGTCGGCCGGGTTCACCAGCGATACCTACGTCTCGCTGGAGATGTCCTCATCCAACGGCAATCTGTCGCTCTACAACTCGAACGGCTTCCAAGGTCCTTTCGGCGGCGGCGTCACCTTCGTCGGCGGGGCTCCCTTCGGTCAGTCGGGGCTCGACTATTCCGTGAACCTGACGACCCAGCCGGGCGGCGTGGCCGGAGCGGGACTCGGCGACCTCGACATCGCCTCCTTCTCGATCGTCGTTTCCAACAACGACACCACCACCCACTACTACACCCTCGGGATCAGCATCGGCATCACGACGCCTTGGAGCGACGGGACGCTGATCGGCGGCCAGGTAGCCGGCATCCTCACCGACCTCGATGGCGGCGGTGCGACGTTGAGCAGCAACTTCGGCAACGCCCTGATGACCGGCACCATCGACAACAACCCGGTGCTGGCGGTCGGCACGGCGCCCTTCAGCTTCACGGCTCCTGCGGGCGGCTCATCGACCTTCTCGGCGGTCGACGGCCTTCCCGGTCCGAGCATTCCGGGCCCGATGGTCGTCAACTCGAGCTACGGCCTGATCCTCTCGTTCGCGCTCGGCGCGGGCGACCAGGTCGAGATCGCCGGCGACTTCCAGGTGCTCTACATCCCCGGGCCCGCGTCGCTCGCGATGCTCGCCCTCGGCACGGTCGCAAGCCGTCGCCGACGCCGCTGAACGCGGAGACAACTCGACCACCCGACCCTCTTTCTGACAGGGGCGGGAGAAAGACAGGAGTTCTGGAGAAAGAACGCACCGCCGGCAGGAGACTGCCGGCGGTGTCGCTTTGCGACTTCGCGAAGGCGACGCGGCAACCCGCTAGGATCGCGAGGTGACTTCGTCCGCGCCCTCCTTTGCCCTGACCTGCTTCGGCGCCGCCGGCGAGGTCACGGGATCCTGCTCGCTGCTCGAGACGCCGGCCGGTCGCGTCCTCGTCGACTTCGGGCTGTTCCAGGGATCCCGCGAGAGCGAGTGGCGAAACGTCGATCCCCCGCTGCTCGACTTCGCCTCGCTCGCCGCGGTGATCGTCACGCATGCCCACGTCGACCACTGCGGTCGGCTGCCGATGCTGCCGCGGCTTGGGTTCCGCGGACCGATCTTCTGCACCGAAGGCACGGCCGACCTGCTGCCCCGCGTGCTTCGAGGCTCGGCTCGGCTGCAGAAGGTCAGACTCGAGGAGCACCAGCGAGGCACCTGGCCCGAAGCCGTGCCGTTCTGGCTCGCTCCGGGCGACGATCCCAGCACGTTGCCGCCGACTCCCGCACCCGCCGAGCCGCCGTTTCTCTACCGGTCCGACGAGGTGGAGGCGGCGCTCCGGATGCTTCGGCCGCTTCCGCTTGGCAAGCGGGGGGCGATCGGTCGAGGCCTTGCGGTTCGATTCGGACACGCCGGCCATGTGGTGGGCGCTGCGCACGCGATCCTCGAACTCGAAGGGCGTCCGCGTCCGATCGCGGTCTTCTCGGGCGATCTCGGAAGCCCCCATACGGGCCTGCTTCGAGGCGCCGATCCGCCGCCTCCTTGCGAACTGCTCGTCCTCGAATCGACCCGCGGCGATCGCCTGATCGCCGATGCGCCCGATCCGGATCGCGATCTCGCGGAGGTGCTCGACGAGGTCCGGCGTGAGGAGGGCACGCTGCTCGTGCCGACCTTCGCGCTTGGCCGCGGACAACAGATCGTCTGGCGGCTCGCGACCGCCGCTCGCCAAGGTCATCTCGAAGGGCTGACGGTGTATCTCGATGCGCCGATGGCGGAGTTCGCGCTCCGACGCCTTCGCGATCGCCCGCACGACCTCGCTCCGGAGCTTCGGCAGCAGATCGAGCGGGGCGGCGATCCCTTCGCGGTGCCCGGCATGCGGGCGCTCTTCAGCCGCAAGCAGTCGCTCGAGATCGCGGCGAGGCGCGCGAGCGTCATCATCGCCGGCGCCGGATTCTGCGACGCCGGTCCGATCCTCCACCACCTCTCCGAAGGTCTGCCGCGCCCGGATGTCCGCATCGCATTGAGCGGCTGGTATCCCGACGGCGGCCTCGGACGTGGCCTGATCGACGGCTGCACCCACGCCCGCATCGATCGCAAGGTGCTGCCGGTGCGGGCGTCGATCCGTCGACTCGAGGGCTACTCCGGTCACGCCTCGGCGGAGGAACTGGTCGACTGGGCATGCTCGGGAAGCGATCTGCCCGCACAGATCGCCCTCAACCACGGCACCGACTCCTCTCGCGAAGCGCTCGCGGCGAAGCTCCGTGCAAGCGGCTGCACGGTGCGGATGCCGACGCCCGGGGACGTCTTTTCCTTCGGCGAGTGAGGACCGAGGCCTCAGACTGCGGCCAAGACGATCGACAGGTTGATCGCATTGAAGAAGCCGTGGGCCGCGATCGGAGCCCACAGTCTCCCGGTTCGCTCGTAGCACCACCCAAGCAGCATCGACACCGACATGAGCATGAGCAGCGATGAGACCCGGGAGTCGTCCGGCAGCGCGGCAAGGTGCATCAACGAGAAGGCTGCCGAGGTGACGCCCATCGCGATCCATCGAACGCGCTGCACGGCATCCGGCGAACCGCGTCCGGAGAGTGGCAACCGCCCGATGCCGGCGGCCATCGCCGGCTGAAGCAGTCCGCGGTAGGCGATCTCCTCGCAGCAGGGAATCGCCGTCACCACCAGCACCGCGACCACGAGTCCCGAGAAGGTCGCGAGTCCACCGCCTTCGACGAGCGCTCGAAGCGTGTCGTGGGCCACCGGGTCCGGCGCCGCTCCGCGGATCAACCCCTCGATCAGCGAGACCACCTGACCGAGGGTCGCTATCACTGGATACGCCAGCGCCATCGCCAGCAGTCCGAATCCGAATGCCCGGAGCGCACTCGTGGCGGATCGACCCGTGCGACGGATCGCCCCACCGGTCGGCGTGCGATCCCCTTCGATCGAGTCCCTCCGCACCATCCAGAGGAAGGGCGCCGCCGCGAGCAGTTGCCCCGCCACCAGACCGGCCATCGTCGAGGCGCTCCAAGCGAGGGATCCCTCCTGGCCATCCATCGTGAGCCCTGCGCCAATCCCGCCGGCGAGAACCATGGCGGCAAACACGATCAGCGAAAGCCCGCCCTGAAGGAGTGCCGGCGGCCCGGCCTCGTCGCGGAGACGCCACCATTTCCGCGAGATCGCGACCGCGAGCACCAGGATCGCCGCGCCAGCCAAGGCGATTGGAAGCGCCGAACCGTCGGACGAGGCCGGTTCGCTCGAGAGGTCGATTTCGCCTGCGATCAGCGGCGTCGTCGGACTACCCTCGATCTCGGCCTGGCCGAGGGCGATCTGGTCGAACGCGATCGGCACGACGAACGCTGCGGACGACCACGCCATCACGCCGATCCCCTTCCGACGCCCCGCCGGACCCGCCGACTCGATGACTTCGTACCTGCAAGACTCGATCGCCCGGACTCGTGAGCAGGTGGCGAAGTCGAAGGTTTCCTGGCCGGAGGGCGCGCTGGAAGTGTCGATTCGGGACGCCGGCGCGGCTCGCAGCTTCTTCCACGCCCTCGTCGAGCGGCACGGCGACAGCCCTTTCCGCGTGGTGGGCGGCATTCGACTCTGCGATGCCGCGCACGGAACCGAGTTCGAGCCGCTCAGCATGGCTCGACGGTACCAGCGTGCGGGGGCTTCGGCGCTGGCGATCATCGAGGGCGTCGAGGACGATCCGCAGGCGACTCGCGACGCGATGGCCGCCATCCGATCGTCGGTTCCGCTGCCGCTACTCCATCACCGCCTCGTGATCGATCCTCATCAGATCCGCGAGAGCCGGGCCTGGGGCGCCGATGCGGTGCTCCTCGTCGCCGAGGCTCTCACCGAGGGCGAGGTGATCGACTTCCAGATCCTCGCGAGCGAACTCGCGATGACTTCCGTGCTCCTTGCGCACGAGGAGTGGAACCTCCTTCGGACGATCCGCCACGTGGGCTTCCCGCATGCCTCGGGCTGCCTGATCGCGATCGACAATCGGGATCCCTCGACGGGGGATGTCGACCTCACCCGAAGCGTGCGCCTCGCCGGGCTCGTCGAGGATCGGAAGATCCTGCTGAGCCTGCATGGCATCCGCGAGGGTCGGGACGTGGCGATCCTTCGAAAGTGCGGTTTCCACCTCGCGATGGTCTCCACCGAGGATGGTGGCGATCCCGTGGCGACCACGGCGGACCTCCTGCAGGGCCGCTGAGCCCTCGGGCGGCGCCCGAACTGGACGAGCGGAATCGACCCGCCGCCCCATGGGGTCTATCGTTGCCGCCATGTCCGCCGTCACGACCGCACCAACCCCTCACGGCTCCGAACGACTCACGCAGGGCGTCCGCGTCCGTGCCGAGCCCCGCTTCCTTCCGGAGCGATCCGATCCCTCCGCCGAGAAGTGGCTCTTCGGCTACCGCATCTCGATCGCGAACGAGCGGAGCGAGCCGGTCCGGGTCGAGGGTCGCCAGTGGCGGATCGTCGACGCGGACGGGACCGCCCACGAGGTCGAAGGACTTGGCGTCGTCGGTCGCCAGCCCGAGATCGCTCCCGGCGGGGTCTTCGAGTACTCGAGTTACGCGCCGCTCGAGACTTCGTGGGGCACGATGGAAGGCTCCTACCGAATCGTCCCGCAGGACGGCGAGCCGTTCGAGGCCGAGGTCGCGCGGTTCTATCTCGTGAGCGAGCGTCGGTAGCCGCGTTTCCCAGGACCGCACTCGATCGACCAGTCCCATTCGACCGAGCCCGCGGTCGTCCCGCGAGCTGGCCTCGCAGGACTCGATGTCCGGTTGCCTTCAACTCTCACGCCGGGGCTTGCATCGCGGGCCGTTGCCATGTCCATCGTCAGTCGCGATCTCCATCGAACTCGATCGCGTCGAGAAGCCCCGTCAACTCGTCGCCGGTGAACCCACCGCACCCCGCGGTGGTAGTCTTCCGATGGCA
>JBMSXH010000202.1:0-5402 GCA_049425445.1 Phycisphaerales bacterium
CCCCCTACGACGCGGACGTCTCGGTGACGAGCTGCCAGGTGATGGCGCTTCGCTCGGCTCGCAACGCCGGCATCACGGTGCCGGCGGAGACGATCGAACGAGCCGTCAAGTACGTGAAGGAGTGCCAGAACCCCGACGGCGGCTTCAAGTACATGCGCACCGCCGGCGGAAGCGCCTGGCCACGCTCGGCGGCGGGCGTGGCGACGCTCTTCTACGCCGGTCAATACGGCGACCAGGCGATCGAGGAAGGGCTCGAATACCTCGTGCGGCAGGCGATTCCCTCGGGCGGATCGGCGCTCACCCAGGCCCACTACTACTACGGTCACTACTACGCCGTCCAGGCGATGTATCTCGCGGGCGGCGAGTGGTGGACGCGATGGTGGCCGGCGATCCGCGAGGATCTGCTCGCCCAGCAGACCGCATCGGGAGGCTGGCTCGATCCGCAGCAGGGAGGCGCCTACGCGACCGCGATGGCGCTCGTCGTCCTTCAGATGCCCAAGCGCTATCTGCCGATCTTCCAGCGATGAAGGGTACGAGACCAGCGCTGCGCAACCTTGTTCCCGTGCTGGCCATGCTGGTCGTGCTCGGCATGCTCGGCATGGCGTCATCCATCGACGCCGACCCGGAAGCGGACCGCCGTGGTGCCTCCTCGGGAACGGTGCCGATGAACGAGGCGATCGGCGATCGCGCGCAGGTCGTCATGGCGGATGGGCGACGGAACCTCGCGGCCGTGGCGCTTCCACTGGGTGAACGTCGGATCGTCGAGTGGCGACGGCCCGACGGCGATCGCGACGAGTCTGCGTCGTTCGGCGAGGTCGTGGCGATCCTCTGGGTCGACCGTGATCGAAGCGCACGCACGACCGCGTCGATGTCCATGCAGAACGGCGAACGCTACCCGGGTCGACTCGACCGCGCCGAGGGCGTGCTTCGCTGGATGCATCCATGGCTTGGCGCGATCGCGATCGATCTCGAGGCCACCCGGTCGCTTCGGATCGAGGGTGCGTCTTCGGACTCGAATGGCGATGCGACGGCGGAGTCCGATCGAGTCAGGCTCGCAAACGGCGATCTGATCGAGGGTCTCGTCGCCGAGATCGACCGCGAGGTCGAGATCGAGTCCCTCGCCGACGGCTCCATTCGGAGGGTTCCGCTCGAGGTCGTGTCGAGGATCGACTTTCTCGACAGCCCGAGGCCGCCGGGGGCCGTCCGGCTCGAGGCTCGAGATGGCACGGTGGTCGACGTCGCGTCCTTCCGGACTTCGCCATCGAGCCTTCGCGAGGCGCTTCGCCGCGGCGAGTCGGCGACGATCGAACTGAACCGTCCCACGTCGGACCCGAGCGGTGGTTCGGCCGCCATCACGCTTCCGCTTCACGACTTCTCCGCCATCCTCCTCGCGCCGTCGCGGATCACGATGCTCGCCTCGCTCACGCCCGAGGTCGAGGCGATCGATGGATCGGATCGATACTGGTTGCCGATCCCATCCGGCGGCGCCCAGGCGACGCCGATCGGCGAGCAGGATGTCGAGCTCTCCGGACCCATCAGGGTTCGCTACCGAATCGCGAAGGGCATGGTGCTCTCCGCGGATGCGAGTCTGCCGGACACCATGCGACGCTTCGGCGACTTCGAACTGCGGATTCTCGACGGATCGCGCGAGGTGCTTCGACACCGATTCTCTCGGGAGAGCCCGAGCGTCTCGATCGCGGCGGCGATCGCCTCGGGTGAACTGGTCCTCGAACTTCACGAGGGCCTGCACGGTCCGGTTCAGGATCGGCTTCTGCTCGAGTCGCCGATGCTCATCGCGCCGGCTCGCTGAGCCCGATCCACCGCCCGGCGTGGATCGCCAGCGATGCGAGTCTCCATCGAGGCGAATCGTCGCCACTCCGATCGATGGCGAATCGCGCCGAGACCGCGCCGTCCCGCGCGGTGACGAGCCGACGGACCTTCGTCTCGCCACCCTCAGATCCCGCCTCGGAGAGAAGGAGCGCAAGCAGGTCCGGATCGAGACGTCTGCGTCCCGTCGACTGAACCCAGATCGTGCGGGGCTTCGATCGCAGCAGCCGCGCGGTCTCCTGCGTCGCACTGCCGTGGTGAGGAACCTCGGCGACCCACGGTTCGATCGTGTCGAACACCGCTGCCATTCGAGCGAGACCGTTCTCCTCGAGATCGCCGGTCGTCAGCAGGATCGGCCGGCACGACGACTCCTCGACCGGCGCTTCCCGCGGATCGATCCGCAACACCAGCGAGGCGTCGTTGGTCGATTCGAACGACGCTCCCGGCAAGGGATGCAGGCAGCGGACGACCAGGCCCCCAAGCTCGAGTCGGTCGCCCTCGGCGACGACGCCGGGCACGCGACCAAGCCGAGCGGCGGACTCGAGGGCCGCCGACTCGGGCCCGTCGGGTCTGGCACCGGCGGCCCGCACGAACGCCTCGCCGACGAACCATTTCGCTTCTCGATGCCGAGCGAGGACCTCGACGAGACCGGAGTAGTGGTCGAGGTTGGGGTGGCTGGTGAGCACCGCGTCGAGCCGTCGGATGCCGAGCGATTCGATTGCACGAAGCGCGATCGATCCGCCGGCCCTCCGATCACCGACGCTTCCGACATCGATCAGCGTGCCCCGAGTTCCGCGCTGGACGACGATCGCGGTGCCATCGCCGACGGCGAGCACCGTCACCTCGATCCGGTCGTCCGAACCGGCGGCTGGCGCTGCGATCCCCAGGCTGGCGCCAAGGACGACGCATGCTGCGAGCGAGGCGTGGCGGCGCGCCGCCAGCAGCCACCCGACGCAGATCGCGAGGAGGAGGATCGTCGCAGCCGCGGTCGGCGGGCTCGATCGCCACGACGCGCCCGGAATCGAGGCGATCGAATCGGCGATGGCGAGCATCGTCTCTCCGAGGGCGATCAGCACCGATCCGGAGATCGGCGAGGTGCCCGGCGCGATCGCCGCGATCGGCAACGACACGGCGGCGAAGGAGACGGTCGCCGCGACGATCGGAGTCGCCAGAAGGGTGGCCGGCACGCCCGCAAGCGCGGCCATTCCGAAGTGGTGAAGCGCGATCGGCGTCGAGACGATCCACGCGGCAACGCACGCCGAGATCGCGTCGGCGACACGGCTCCACACGATCGATCGGGTTGAACGCCCGAGACGATCGGGATCGCCGAACCATCGCCTTCGGAGTCGAGGCGCCAGCTCCTGCAGGGTGAAGACGGCGGCGAAGGAGAGTTGGAATCCAGGATCGATCGACTCGCCCGGCGCGACGGCAAGCAGGATGAGGGCCGCGATCGCCATGGCCGCTCGACCGTCCCAGCGACGCCCGAGCATCAGGCCGGCCGCGAGCAGCACTGCCGAGAGTCCGGCCCGAAGCACCGGAAGCTGGGCCGGGATCGCGAGCATGTAGAGGGCGGTCGCGACGATCGCAACAAGGCCTCGACGCCGCGGACGCATGCCACAGGCCCTTGCCGCGATCGCTGCGACGCCGGCGACGACGGCGAGGTTGAAGCCCGAGATCGCGAGAAAGTGCGCCAGACCCGCCGCGGCGAAGTCGGGCCGAATCGCGCGATAGCCAGCGCTTCGACGATCGCCGAACAGAAGCGCGCCCAGGAGATCGCGGGCCCGACCAGACCCGGTTCCTTCGAGCATCGTGTCGAGCACCGCGCGGGTCCGATCGCGCCAGTCCATCCGGATCCGATCGAACGATGCCCACCGATCGGAGGCAGGATCCTGAACTCGATCCAGCAGATCGACGAGCCTGGCGTCGGGAACCTCGATCGATCCAAGCCGCTTCGGGTCGAGCGTGGCTCGGAGCGTCACGATCGCACCGGGATTCGCCGCCGGTCGCTCGGGCGCGAATCGTCCTGAGGCCGAGAGACGATCGCCGACGCGCCACCACGCGGTTCCTTCTCGAAGGACCACCGTCACGCGTCCATCGACGGGTCGAGGGGCGGATCCGTCGACCGGACCGATCGAGACGAGATCCACTTCGAAGCTCGTTCGAGCCGCATGCCGGAAGAAGGCGTGCAAGCGATCGCCGGGGACGACTCCGCGCGCCGGCGTCGCCACGACTCCCTCGAAGCAGACGAGCGTCGGATCGCCTTTGCACCTCGCCGCGATGGCCTCGATCTCGTTCCGATCGGACTCCACGCGAACAACCGACCAACCGCATCCAAGGAGCGCGATGGCGAACGCGGCGACGGTGACCGGAAGCGGGTTCGAGAATCGGCGACGTCGTGTCGCGTGAAGGCCGACCGCCGCGACGACCCCCGCGGCGATCAGAAGCGCGGCACCGAGGTTCTCCAAGCGCCCGTCCCCGGCGCTGGCCCAGCTCGCGCCCACGGCGCAGCCGACCCAGGCGGCGAAGGCGAGCAGCAGGACCGATGGAATCGGAAGCCGCGAGTGGTCGAAGTCGTGCGGCTCGGATTGGTCGGTCCCGATCGCCGTGGAGATCGCTTGGAGATCGCGATGCCTTCGCGTGGTGCGTGACATCGCGGCCACGCTACGGGTCCCACGGAATCAATCCGCGGAATCGGCGAAACCTCCGTCGTGGGAGGATGCTCGATCGGTGTGAGATCGCACGCGGGTCGAGGGGTCGGGAGGCCTCGTCCGATCGCGACTCATCCGAGCGCGAGTCGTCCACCGTCGACGGGCAGGTTGACGCCGGTGAGATAGCTCGCGGCGGGGCTTGCGAGGAACGCCGCGACGCGGGCGATCTCCTCCGGATCGGCGAAGCGCTTCATGGGCACCGACTTCATCGCGTCCTGCTCGACCTCGGCGAGGCTCGCGCCGGCGCGGTTCGCACGGCCCTTGAAGAGGGCCTCGAGCCGGGCGGTGCGGGTGAAGCCGGGCAGGATCGAGTTGACGGTGATCGAGTGCGGCGCCAGTTCGACCGCGAGGGTCCGCGCCCAGTTCGCGACCGCGCCGCGGATGGTGTTGGAGACGCCAAGCCCGCGGATCGGCGTGATCACCGAGGTCGAGATGATGTTGACGATGCGCCCGTAGCCGCGTTCACGCATGGAGGGCGCGAGCGCCTGCACGAGGATCTGCCCACAGAGCAGGTGGTGTTCGAAGCCCCGCGCGAAGTGCTCGGGCGACGCCTCGATCGCCGGCCCGGCCGCCGGCCCGCCGCCGTTGTGGACGAGGATCTCGACCGGCCCGCGAGAGGCGAGGAAGGCGTGCACCTTCGACTCGAGGCTCTTCCAGTCGTCGAGGTCGGCCTCGAGCGTGGCGTGGTGCTGCGAATCGGATCGGGGAAGCACCTCGAGGGATTCGAGCGTCCTTGCGAGGCCATCGGGGTTCCGTCCCATCGCGACCACGCTTGCCCCGAGCTTCGCGAACTCGAGGGCGATCGCCTTGCCGATGCCCTGCGTCGCACCACCGACGAGCGCGGTGCGTCCGGCGAGGGAGAAGTGA
>JBMSXH010000203.1:0-5400 GCA_049425445.1 Phycisphaerales bacterium
TCGCCCGAGAGCGGCTCACCGCCTGGTGGCCGATGGGCCACTGAGCCCGCGTAGCATCCGAGGTCTCATGCCCACCTACCGATACGTGATCGTGAAGCCCGATGGCAGCGACGGCGAGGCCTTCGAGGTCTTCCAGCGCATGACCGAGCCGGCGCTCGAGAAGCATCCCGAGACCGGCGAGCCGGTGCGTCGCGTGCCGGTGGTGCCGAACCTGCCCCTCACCCACGGCGACGCGGCGGAGAAGCAGAAGCTCTCCAACAAGAACCTCGAACGGCTCGGCTTCACCAAGTACGAGCGGGCCGGCGACGGGGTCTACGAACGCAAGGCGGGCAAGGAAGGTCCGCGGACGATCTCCGCGGACTGACGCTTTCGGAACGCCACGTGGGGACGCGATGAGCAAGCGAACCGGTTCGGCGAAGGGCGAGTCGGCGGAACCCGCGCGGATCGAAGCGCTTCGCGATCTGCTCCGCCGCGCCGATCGGGCGTACTACGTCGACGCCGATCCGATCATGTCGGATCCCGAGTACGACCGGCTTCTGGCGGAGCTCGCGGCGCTCGAGGCGAAGTACCCGCTGCTCGCCGATCCGGACAGCCCGACCTGCCGCGTGGGCGGCGAGCCGATCGAGGGCTTCGAGACCGCGCGGCATGCGGTGCCGATGCGCTCGATCGACAACACCTACTCGATCGAGGATCTCGAGGCGTGGATCGAGCGGGTGACGAAGCTCTTGCGCGAGGAGGGCTCGATCGCGGAGGACGCCGAGCCGGCGCTGGTGTGCGATCCGAAGATCGACGGCCTCGCGGTGAGCCTGCGCTACGAGGACGGCCGCCTGGTTCGGGCGACGACCCGCGGCGATGGCGAGAAGGGCGACGTGGTCACCGAGAACGTGCGCACGATCCGCGGCATCCCGCTGCGCCTCGACGCTGCGAAGCCGCCGTAGGTGCTCGAGATCCGTGGCGAGATCTACCTGCCCGATCGCGAGTTCGCCCGGATCAACGCCGAGCGCGAAGAGGCGGGCGAAGCGCTCTTCGCCAACGCCCGCAACGCGGCGGCGGGCACCCTGAAGCTGCTCGACTCGCGGATCGTCGCGTCGCGGCGGCTCGCGTTCTCGGCGCACGGCCGCGGCGAGGTGGTCGGATCGCTCGGCGCGGACGGGCACTGGGCGTTGCTCTCGCGGCTCCGGGAATGGGGCGTGCCGGTCGAAGCGCTCGCGGTGCAGGCGAAGCGCCCGAAGGATGCGGTGAAGGCGGTCGAGTCGTTCGCGGAGAAGCGGCGTTCGCTTGGCTACGCGTGCGACGGCATGGTGGTGCGGGTCGACTCGTTCGCGATGCAGGAGGCGCTCGGCGCGACCTCGAAGGCGCCGCGCTGGTGCATCGCGTTCAAGTATCCGCCGGATCGCGCGACGAGCCGCCTGCTCGAGGTGGCGTGGCAGGTCGGCAAGGGCGGCACGCTGACGCCCCGTGCCACGATGGAGCCGGTGCTGCTGGCCGGGACCACCGTGCGCCACGCGACGCTCCACAACATCGAGGAGATCCGTCGCAAGGACATCCGGCTCGGCGACGTCGTCGAGGTCGAGAAGGCCGGCGAGATCATTCCGCAGGTCGTCGCGCCGGTCGTCGGGAAGCGCACCGGAACCGAGCGGCCGATCACGCCGCCCAAGCACTGCCCCGAGTGCCGCGGACCGGTCGAGCAGGAGGGGCCGAAGCTCTACTGCGTGAACCCCGAGTGCCCGGCGCAGTTCCGCGAGAAGGTGAAGTGGTTCGCCGGCCGCGGGCAGATGGATCTCGACGGCTTCGGCGAGACGATCGTCAACCAACTCGTCGACGCGAAGCTCGTGACGCACTTCGCGGACCTGTTCGAACTGAAGAAGGACGACCTCCTCGCGCTCGAGCGGGTCGGCGAGACCTCGGCGCAGAACCTGCTCGACGCGGCCGACGCCGCGAGGTCGCGCGGGCTCGCGAAGGTCCTCTCGGGGCTGGGAATTCGCCATGTCGGCGCCTCCACCGCGAAGACGATCGCCCGGCACTATCCCGACGCGGAGACGCTCCTGAAGGCGACTGCGGAGGAACTCGAGACGCTGCCCGACTTCGGTCCGATCACCGCCGCGGCGGTCGCGGAGTACCTGCACTCGAAGGCGGCGGGCGAGACCTTCCGGCGACTCGCGAAGGCGGGCGTCGATCTCACGAGCCGCGACCATCGGAAGGATGCCGGTGACGCGACCGGCCCCTTCGCGGGCAAGACGATCGTCCTGACCGGCGAACTCGCGAACTTCACGCGGCCTGAACTGACCGAGCGGCTCGAAGGGCTCGGGGCGAAGGTCACCGGCAGCGTGTCGAAGAAGACCGATCTGGTGATCGCCGGCGAGGCCGCGGGCAGCAAGCTCGCGAAGGCGAACGAACTGGGCATCGAGGTGTGGGATGAGGCGAGGCTGTTGAAGGCGCTTGGGTGATCGGGCACCTCGCCCGACTCCCACGCCGCACGGATTCGGTCATACTTCCCTCTCTCCCCATGCGACCCCGCAGCGAACGAGATCGAACGCCGCCCTACCGAGGCCCGATGTGGCAGGTGGTGCTTGGGCTGCGAAGCCTGCTCGTCAAGATCGCGGTCTTCGTGGTGATGGCGGCGTTGCTCGCGTGGGCGCTCGGCGGCACGCTCTGGCCGCGGACCTCGATCCGCACGATCGGAACCCCGGTCGTCTGCAACGGCGTGCCGGTCGTGCTGGTGCATCAGGTGCGCGAGCCTCGCGCGACCTACGGCATCGCCCGGATCGGAGCCGGCGGCGAGATCGAGGGGCGCACGCCGAAGGTCGAGGAGATGACCCCCGCGTGGCGCGACGCGATGACGGCGGTGGCGTCGCCGGATGGCGCGTCGGCGGCGTTCGCGTTCGAGGTCGCCGGCAAGTGGTCGATCGGCGTGGTCGAGTCGCCGATGGAACTGGGGAGTGGCGTCGGCTGGCGCGACTGGCCGGTGCTCGATCGACTCGAGGCCGCGCGGCAGTTGGCGCGGTTCGCCGAGGGCTTGTCTTTGCAGGACGAAGCAACGCAGCGAGCGGCGCGAAGCGCCGTGCTCGACGCGGGGGAGTAGGGCGTAGTAGGGGGTAGTAGGGCGAGGAGCGCGAGCCGTGCGCCCCGCGGCCGCTACGTAGGCACACCACGCAGTTCAGGGCGCTCGCGGCGCAACACTCGCCTCTTTCGCCGCATCGAAGCTCACCCAGCCCTGCCAGACACCGATCGCCATCACCACGCAGAGCGCAATCCGCCACCAGCCGAAGAGCGCCATGCCGTGCTTGGTGAGGTAGCCGACGAGCCACTTGACGGCGATCGCAGCGCTGAGCGTCGCCACCGCGATGCCGACGACGACCGGGGCGATGCCGCCGAGGTCGGCGATGAATCCCGCCGCGCCGCCGTCGTGGTTCGCCACCGACTTCGCGGCCTTGTAGACGCACGCGCCGCCGAGGGTGGGAAGCCCGAGCAGGAACGAGAACTCCGCGGCGTCCTTCGGCCGCAGGCCCGTCACCATGCCGCCGACGATCGTCATCATCGAGCGGCTCGTGCCCGGCCACATCGCGATCGGCTGCAGCATGCCCACGACGAGCGCCCGTTTCCAGGTCATCGATTCGATTGAGCGGCGGTCCAGCGCCGGATCGGCGGCGCTCACGCCAGACATGGCTGCGTCGGCATCCTCATGCCGAGCCTTGCGAAGCCACGGGCCGATCCCGATCAGCAGCACGCCGCCGAGGCCGAGCGCCGCCAGCACCGGCACCGGGCGGAAGAGATGCGCCTCGATCCAGTCGTCGAAGAGGAGCCCAAGCACCGCGGCGGGCAGGAATGCGACGAAGAGGTTGACGAGCAGGCGAAGCCCCGCGGGATCCTGGCCGACGAGGCCTCGCAGCATCGACAGCACCCGCGTGCGGTAGAGGCCGAGCACCGCGAGGATCGCGCCGCCCTGAATGATGATGTTGAACGCATCGACCGCCTGCTTCGTCGCGGGATCGCGATCGAGGCCGAGCAGCCACGCGGTCAGGATCAGGTGCCCGGTGCTCGAGACCGGGAGGTACTCGGTGATGCCCTCGACGATGCCGAGGATCACCGCGTCGAGAATGGTCATCGGGAGGATTCGCTCGAGGGTCGATCGGAACGGAGTTCCGTCGATCGGCTCGCGGCATCCTGCTCGATGAGCCAGGGCATCAAGGCCCGCACCGCCGTGCCGGCGGACTCCATCGGATCGGCGTCGGCGTCGCGGCGGGCCGCCGTGAGCCACGCATCGCCCGCGGCGCGATCGGCGGCCATCCGCTGCGAGAACGCGCCGGCCGCGATCTCACGCAGCCGCCGCTCGAGATACGCGCGGTCGATCAGCCGATCGCGATCGCGCCAGAGCTCGAGCGCCCCGTACTCCGCGGTCTCGCTGATCGCCGCCCGCATGCCGGAAGGTCCGCGGGCGTAGAGCAGATCGGCGACCTGCTTGAGTTCGTGGATGCACTCGAGATAGGCGAGTTCGGGCGGCGAGCCCGCTTCGACCATCACCTCGAAGGCGACGGAGATCGACGCGAGCAGGCCGCCGCAGAGGACCGACTGCTCGCCGAAGAGGTCCGACACCGCCTCGGCCGCGAAGGTCGTCTCGACGAGCCCGCTGCGTCCGCAGCCGATCGCCTTCGCCCACGCGATCGCCCGCGCCCGGGCATCGCCCGCGGGATCCTGCGCGACCGCGATGAGCGCGGGAATGCCGCGGCCTTCGAGATAGCGGGCCCGCACCGTGGTGCCCGGTCCCTTGGGGGCGACCATGACGACGCCGAGGTCTTCGCGCGGCGCGACCTCACCGGCGAAGAGCGAGTGCCCGTGCAGGAAGCCGATCGTCGCGCCGGGCTTCGCGAGGGGATCGATCGCGTCGCGGGCGATCGAGGCATGGGCGTGATCGGGGGCGGCGAGCAGGATGAAGTCGGCCTCGCGCAGGACTTCGTTGGACTCGTGCACAACCAGTCCGTCGTCGCGGGCGAGCGTTGCTCGCGGGCTGCCCGCACGCAGGCAGACGATCGGGGCGAGCCCCGAGTCGCGCAGGTTGAGGGCGTGGGCGCGGCCCTGATTCCCGTAGCCGAGCAGGACGAGGCACTTGCCGGCGAGGGGTTCGAGGTCCGATGCGGTCGGCCCGGGCGTCGGTCCTGCGATCAGCCGCCACCCGTCGCGAAGGAGCGGTCCGGCCGCGGCCGCCGCCTGCTCGCGAGCACTCGGCGTTCCGGCAACTTCACGCGGGTCGGGCGTCACGGGGACGAGGATATCGGGCATGGGCGACCTGTCGGGCGAGGTGGTTGCCAGGGGCGAGAACCGATCCACGGATCGGACTCAATCGACCCGGGTCGCCTGCCGATAACGGGCTCTGGCGGGAGAGAGAGCCTTGGAGATTCCGCC
>JBMSXH010000204.1:0-5346 GCA_049425445.1 Phycisphaerales bacterium
TCGGCGGCCCGGAGATGCTGCTGCTCGACTCGCAGGGGCCGATGATCGGCGCGATCCCCGATCTCGACTGGGCGAGCGTGAGCGTGGAGGTGCCCGACGGCGGAAGGCTGCTGCTCTTCAGCGACGGGGTCTACGAGTTGCAGAAGACCGACGGCGAGATGTGGTCCTGGGACGACTTCGTCTCCTTCATGCAGGAGCCCCCCGCACCGGGAGAGTCGCGGATCGATCGCCTCGTCGCGCACGCCTGCGCGCTGCAGGGCAGCGAGGCGTTCGAGGACGACTTCTCGATGGTCGAGGCGATCTTCCGCTGACGCGGACGATGATCGATCGAGTTCGATGCTCGGTTCGGTCGAAGGGACCGGCGGATCGTCGGACCGGGCGGATCGAGTCTGCGCGACCGACTCGTTCGTGATCACAGGACTTCAGGACCCGGCAACGAGGATCACCGATGGCCACATCGAAGCGACGCGCGGCCGGCAAGGCGGGCCATTCTGCGAGGGCCGGCGGAGGCGGTTCGACGGCCGCTTCCAAGAAGCGGTCCGATCGCCAGCAGGTCTCGGGACGTGAACCTCGATCGGGCGCCGGCGCCGTCGCGAGGTCGATGCGTCCGTCGATCTCGTTCGTGTCGCTGCTCGTGCGCGACGTCGCGATCTCCCGCCGGTTCTACGAGGCGCTCGGTCTCGTGGCGAGCGATCGCAGCCGAGACGGCTTCGCGCTCTTTCAGATGAACGGCGTCGTCCTGGCGCTCGCGACCCGAACGTCGATCGTCAAGGAACTGGGCTTCCGACCTGGACGGGGCGGGGGCGTGATTCTCTCGCACAATGTCGAGAGCACGGCGGCGGTCGTGGAGACGCTCGAGGTTGCCCGTCGGGCCGGGGCGAGGATCCTGCGGCGGCCCGCACCGGCGTCGTGGGGCGGCCTCATCGGCTGCTTCGCCGATCCGGACGGCCACGTGTGGGAGGTGGTGTTCAACCCGGGACTTCCGATGGATGCGGCGGGCAACGCGCTCCTCGACCCGCCGGGAGTCTGGTAGCCGCGATCAGTCGCCTCGGCGAACCAGGTCTTCCGAAAGCAGTCCCACCATCGCCTCGCCGTTGTCCGTCAGGACGACCAGCCCGACGAGGGCGCCATCCTTCGACGCCACGACCGCGGCGCCGAGCAGATCCTCCGCGATCGGAACGGTCGGATCGATCCGCCAGTGCGCGCCGTCGCTGCGCAGTCTCGATGCCGAGAGCGGAACGATCGGTCGAGACTCGCCCGCGTAGATCGCGGCGTTCTCGACTTCGCGGGCGGCTCGCATCGACGCGTGACGAATTCCGGTCGAGTGGTCGGAGAACTCCATCGGCGCGGGTCGAACGGCGAGGCCGGCACGTTCCAGTGCTCGATCGGCCTCGACCGCCGTCGAGAGATCGACCGCGACCTGTTCGCGGCCGACGGAGAGCGAGGCCTTCTCGCCCGCAGGTGCCTCGAGCAGAGACCGCGGAGCCAGCAAGCCCCGCTCGGTCGGAACGGCCCAGCCGGTCCGGACCCGATTGCGGGAGAAGAGGCCTCCGGAGTTCCACGTCAGCCGAAGCGGCACGACCTCGATCCCGGCAGGGTCCGGCAGTGCGGACAGCGGCACCGACGGGCGCCATTCGAGCCACTCGTCCTCGGCCTTGGGGTCCATCGCGAATCGCATGCCGTCGGGAGCCTCGCGACCGCCACCGGGCGGCGTGGCGAAGGCGATTCCTCCGAGCAGCAGCGTCTCGAGCGAATCGATGCGGGTGCGAAGCCCTTCGAGCGAAAGTCCGAACTCGAACGTGCCCACGGGAAAGAAGCGAGTCCTCGCCTGCACGAGCGGCGCGTAGCGGGCCTCGACGAGGATGTCCGCCTGCACCGAGTTCGAGTCGTCGGCGAGTCCGACCGACAGGACCGTGCCCACCCGGACCTGCCGGTAGTACACGCCCGCACCGCGGGCGAGGCTGCCTCTCGACGAGGCATCGATGAGAAATCGTCGGTCGCCCGGCTCGATCGACTCGACGGCGGGAGGCTCGTCGAGCCCGACGAATCGGCGCGCCGAGCTCGCGCCTTCCGGACGCATCTCGACGTAGCGCGGACCGACGATGGTGTCGAGGCCACCGACTCCGGCAAGGTCGACGCGCGGACGCACGATCCAGAAGCGAGTGCCTTCTCCTGCCAGCGCGGCGACGGGGCGATCGATCTCGGCGTGTACGACGACCCGCGATCCGTCCGATGCCAGCACGACCTCGCGCACGGTGCCGACCGAGATCCCTCGGTGCCGGACCGCATCTCCGACGGCGAGGCCATGTCCCTGCGGGAACTCGATCTCGATCGGCGTGCCGCGCTCGCGCCATGAACTCCAGACGAGGCCGATCGCGAGTAGCACCGCCGCGATCAGCGCGAGCCATGCGAGGCTTGCTCTCGGATCGCGGGCCACGACTGCCGAGGGCGGAGTCTCCGACGAGTCTCCGTGGCGATCGGATTCCTTGCTGCTCAAGCGGATGCTCCCTTCGCTTCGGTCGGCGAGTCTTGCCGGACACCGGCGGTTTCGAGGGTGTGCATCGAGGCACTGCCGAGAATCGCCAGCACCACACAGGCGACGAAGGCGATGGCACCCGGGCCCGGCTCGATCCGAACGAGTTCACCCAACTTGACCGCCGCGACCAGCCCGGCGACGAGCAGCACGTCGAGCATGCCCCATCGTCCCGAGACTTCGAGCAGATGGACAAGTCGCGATCGCCGCCGGCATCGGGAGTCGCCCGTGGCGAGTGAAAGCCCGATCATGGCCAGGCACTTGGCAAGCGGCAGCACGATCGAGCACGCCCCGACCACCGTCGCCAGGATCGCATGCCCTTCGGCCCAGAGGGTCGAGACCCCGCCGATCACGCTCGTCGATCGGGCGTGCCCGAATTGGGCGAGCGTCATGATCGGGAGGCCAATCGCGAGCGGATACAGCACCAGCGACGCCGAAGCGAACGCCAGCACCCGTTGGCGTGCGAGACGCCGCTCGGCGTCGCCGATGATCCGCTCGCCGCAGCGCGTGCAGCGATGCAGGTGACCGCCGCCTCGCGACGGAAGCCGATGCTGCTTGCCGCAACGCGGGCACGGCGCTTCCGGCTCCAGGCGAGCGGCGTGCATGACGATCAGCGCGAGGCGGTCGAGACCACCGGATCGAGCCGGTAGATCGCGCCCGGCCCAGGACGCTCGCCGCCCTCGAAGGTCGTGATGAAGAGCGTGCCGTCGTTGGCTTCGCCGAAACTCGAGATGAGGGAGCCCGGCCGGCGAACAAGCACCTCGGGGCCGACGACGCGGCCATCGGGGGCACGCCGCAGGCCCCAGATCGTGCCCATCGCGTAGTCGGCGTACAGGTAGACGCCGTCGAGCGCCTTCACGGGTCCGCGGTACACGTGGCCGCCCGTGACGGAAACGCCTTCGTTGCGCGGATACTCGACGACGGGATCGATGAACGGGTCCGCCGGCTCGGGACCTTCCGCCCTGCCGAACGGGTGGAAGCCCTCGCGGCGATTCCAGCCGTAGTTCCCGCCCTTCACGACGAGGTCGATCTCCTCGTACTTGTTCTGCCCGACGTCGCCGGCCCAGAGTTCTCCGGTCTTCCGATCGAAGCTCATGCGCCAGACGTTGCGCAGTCCGTAGGCCCAGATCTCGGGTCGCGCACCCGCGCGGTCGACGAACGGGTTGTCGGCCGGGATGCCGTAGGCGCGTCCCTCCGGCACGTCATCCACGTCGATCCGGACGACGCTCGCGAGCAGGGTTCCGAGGTTCTGCCCGTGCCCCTGCGGGTCGGCGGCCGCGCCCCCGTCGCCGATGGCCGCGTAGAGCATGCCGTCGGGACCGAAGGCGATCGTGCCCCCGTTGTGGTTCCAGAAGGGCTGCGGGATCTCGAGGATCGTCTTCTCGCTGCCGGGAACGCCCTTGGTGCGGGACTCGTCGAGGGTGAACTCGGAGATCACCACCCGCCGCGGGTCCTTGGCGGTGTAGTAGGCGAAGAAGCGGCCGTTGGTCGCGAACTTCGGATGGAAGGCGAGCGAGAGCATGCCCTCCTCGTTGCTGCCGAAGTTGACGCGGTCGGTGATGTCCATGAAGACGGGCAGGTCTGCGCCAGACTCGTTGCCGGCATCGAGCGCCATGATCCGGCCGCTCTGCTCGAGCACCACGAACGAACCGTCGCGATCGGGGCGAGCGAGGATCTGCGTCGGGCGACGGATCTGGGCCTCCGGCCAGACCCGCGTGAGCCGGATCGAGGGGAGATCGTCCTCGATGGCGCTCGGTTCGACGGCACTGGCGGATTGACCGCTCGCGAGCGTCGCGGCGACGGTCGTGGAGAGAACGAGCGAGCGAAGTCGGGGCGAGGTTCGTCTCGCAACAAGGGAGTCGGTTTGGCTGCGGCGAGGGTACATGGTGAGGTGAATTCCCGAAGGGGCGCGGAGCGCGGATGGTAGGTCGCTCGAGGCAGACGGGTCGCGAACCCTCTCGTTCACAGGAACCGAGACCCGACAGACTCTGGGGAAGATGCCCCCGGGTCGGAGTCCCCTCTTGGCGGCTCCAATAGGCCGCTTCGAGAGGCTCGCCTAGTCGGTGACAGCGTGTCTCGCGTCGAACGAAATCGTGTCGGGTTCTTCGTCAGCGTTCGCGAACCGACACAACTGGCCTCTCCGCGTCCATTCTCGTTTTCTGGAGCCCATCATGTTCACCCGACTTCGCGACTCGTTGCACGCTGCGGCCTGGGTCGCGGTCTCGACGTTTGCATCCCCAGCCGCCTGGTCGCAATGCGGCGCCGGCGGCGACTGCGGAATGGTCGGAACTTCGGGCGGATGTGCTGATGTGGAGTGCTGCGAAGCCGTCTGCGACATCGATCCGTTCTGCTGCAGCAACGTGTGGGATGCCCTGTGCGTCCAAGCCGCGCAGAACGGCTGCGACTCCTGCGGCGGAACTCCGCTGATCGTCGCTGCATTCGGCGGCAACGCGACCTTGCCGGGCGGGCTGTCGATCACCGGCATGGACCTTGCGGCTTTCGATTCGGTCACGGGCGAATGGAGCCTCTTCTTTCAGGGCGCGAACGTCGGTCTCACCAAGACGATCTCAGCGGCGACGCAGCTTCCCGACGGCGACCTGCTGATCTCGACGAGTTCCAATGGATCGATCTCGGGGATGGCGGGCGGTTCGTCCTACACCCGCAACGATCTCCTGCGATTCACGCCGACGGCGCTTGGTGCAGGTACCGCGGGATCGTGGAGCTTCTACTTCGACGGCAGCGACGTCGGCTTGAGCTCCTCGGGCCTGTCGGTCAATTCGGCCTCCGTTCTGCCGGACGGCAGCATCGTGATG
>JBMSXH010000205.1:0-5230 GCA_049425445.1 Phycisphaerales bacterium
GCTGCTCGTGCCGCCGGCGGTTGGCTCGATGATCCATGAGGACGAGCAGCCGATCGCGATGCTCGCCACCATCGATCGCGTCGAGGCGCTCTCGGATGAGGCCGAGGGGGCTTCGCCTCGAGAGATGCACCACCACCACCGCCTCGGCCTTCCACGCCCGGACCAGTTGCGCGAGATCCTCGACATGAAGGTGCCGACCGATCTTCGCCCGACCTCGATGGTCCGCGTCGAAGAAGGTGCACTCGCTGATCACGATCTTCGCCTCGACGAACTCTGGCCGATACAGGAACGGGCCCATCTCGGTGTCGCCGGTGTAGGCGACCAACGGGATCTCGAGAGTCTTGGTGATCGCGACACCGCGAGACTTCAGCTCGACCAGCCGATCCTGCGGAAGGTCGAGGTACTCCTCCTTGAGCTTGCTCCGACGCTCGATCACCACCCATCCCATGCTCGGGCTGGTGTGGCTCACCTCGATCGCCCGCAGGAAGAGGTTCGGTCGAATGGCGATCTCCTCGCCATCCTCGACCCCGACCAGTTCGAAGGGCGTCTTCTGCCGCTCCAGATCGACCCAACTCTCGAGCATTCCTCGGATCGGACCCTCGAGCTTTCGATGACAGACGATCCGACCAGCGCCGAGCTTCTGGAAGTGCCGCTGGCTCAGCCAGTAGGGAAGACCACCGACATGATCCATGTGGCCGTGGCTGATCGCGAGCGTCGGCGACGGCAGCACCATGCGAGGGCACATGCCGATGTCGAAGCAGATGTCGAGTTCCGGCACCTGCACCACCGTGCCTTCGCCGGCGATGCTGAACCCCTGGACCCGGTACGGGGGGATGTAGAGAAACCCTGGTTGGGTCTCCCGTGCGGGAGCCTTGGGCACCATGCTGGAGATCTCCTCAGGCAGGGCTTTCGCCCGGCCGGGGACGCGTGACGGGTCGAGCGTACGGAGGGGGCGAGGGACGGTCAATCATCGCTCGATCCGCGTACCGGCGCGAAGTCGCGACCGGAAGCGTCCGATGCGAAACGCATGGACGGCGCGAACCATCCCACCACGATCCGCGGAGCCGGCACGACCAGGTTCCCGGACGATCCGGAGATGGCGGAACTCGCCGAGCTCTTCCTCGAAGGGCTTCCTGGCCGGATCAACTCGATCCGCAAGGCCTGGGAGTCGAGGGATCTGGGTCAGGTCCGGTTCGGCAGCCACCAGCTTCGCGGCGCGGCCGGCGGGTACGGATTCCCGGAGATCGGTGAGGCGGCCGGACTCGTCGAGGATCTGCTCCGAGGCATCGATCTCTCGCACTTCGAGGGCTCCGCGACCTCGATCGAGGACCTCTCCGCAGCCATCGACCTCCTCGAGCGGCGGCACCGGGCCGTCTTCATGGACCCGAGCCTCGGCGAGAGGCGCGATCGATGAGCGATCCGGTCGACATCCTCGACCGCACGCCTCGCGTTCTGGCGATCGACGACTGCCCGCTCGTCCATGGGCTCCTTCGCCACCACCTTCGTCGCGAGGGCGTGGAACTGCATCTGGCGTCCTCAGCGGCGGAAGGTCTCGCGCTGGCCGAGCGGATCGATCCCGACGTCGTCCTGCTCGACATCGACCTCGGAGTCGATGGAACCTCGGACGGGTTCGGGGTCCTGTCCGAACTGAAGCGATCGCCGGCGACCTCGGAGGCGGTCGTGATCTTCCTCTCGGCCAGTGGGGCCACGGGAGATCGGGTGCGGGCGCTCGATCTCGGCGCCATCGACTTCGTCAGCAAGCCGTTCGAGGCGTCGGAACTCTGCGCACGCGTTCGATCGGCGGTGAGGCTTCGCGGCATGGTGCGCATGCTTGCCCAGAAGGCCTCGATCGACGGACTGACCGGACTGTGGAATCGGGCCCACTTCGACCGTCGTCTCGCGGAGGAGGTCTCCGAAAGCAGGCGCTACGGTCGACCCCTGAGCCTGGTCCTGGCGGACATCGACCATTTCAAGCGGATCAACGACGAGCACGGGCATCCCGTCGGCGACGCGGTGATCGGGCGGTTCGCGAAGATCCTCTCGACCGGGCGGGCAAGCGACATCCCCTGCCGATACGGGGGCGAGGAGTTCGGACTGATCCTTCCCGGGGTCTCCGCATCGGCGGCCCTCGAGGTCGCGGAGCGCATCCGGCGTCGCCTTGGCGAGGAGCGCTGGGCGTGCCGCGACGGTCTGCGCGTCACCGCGTCCCTTGGCATCGCGGACCTCGACGCTCTGGAATCGACCTCCGGCGAATCGGTCGCGAACTCGCTGGTCGCCGCCGCGGACGAGGCGCTCTACCGGGCGAAGGCGGCCGGACGCGATCGCGTGTACTGCCTCGCATCGACGAGCTCCTGGCGCCGTACCGGCTGAACCGACGGCGGCTATCGTCGCGACCATGCCGCGGCTCTCCGACGAGGCGCTCTGCATCCGACACTGGGACTGGTCCGAGACCAGCCAGACGGTCAGCCTTTTCGGGCGAAGCCTCGGACTGGTGCGAGGGCTTGCCAAGGGTGCTCGTCGCGAGCGCGGTCGATTCGGCGGCGGATTCGAGCTGATGACCCTCGGGCAGTTCGAAGCGCTCGGGAAGCCCGACGGCAATCTGCTCACCCTCACGGAGTGGACGCTGCTGGAGAGCTTCCCGAGGATCCGAACGGAGTTGTGGGCCAATCGCGCCTCGTTCTATCTCGCGGACCTGCTGCAGCGACTGATGCCGCCGCATGCCCCGCATCCGGAGACCTTCGATGCCGCGGCACGATCGCTGCGCATGCTCGGCCGTGGCGCCGATCCGATCGAGGTGACGGCGCGATTCGAATGGGCGGTGCTCGAGGGGGCTGGCTTCGCGCCGCAACTCGAGGTGCCCAAGGGTGTCGCCTCGATCGAGTTCGACGCGGCCCAGGGAGGCTTCCTGGAAGCGGGTTCCTCGGCTCCGGGCGAGGCCGGACGCTGGCGGGTTCGTCTCGACACGGTCGAGTGCCTGCGTTCGATCGCGCGGGACGCGGCGGATCCCGAGGCGCCCTCGGAGGAGGAGGACCATGCGCCAGAGCGCTTTGCTCGTGCAGCGAGGCTGCTTGCCGTGCACCTTCGCGCGGTGATCGGCGAGGAGCCGCTCACGATGCGGCAGATGTTTCCCGGCTTGCCACGGCGGTGATGTCGACCATCGTTCGCCCGACGCGTTCGTTCGGTCGCGCAAGACCGCCAGGGCGAGGTGTGGCCCGACTCGACATCAGGACATCCGGGATCGAGGCGTTCAGGAGTTCTGCAGTCGCTGGCGAAGCGCCGGCTGCGGCTTGCCGAAGACGTCCGGAACCTCCATGGGCACATACTTCTGCCGCATGTTGTCGTAGTTCTCGAACTGGCTTCGAGGTTCCTTCTTCGGAAAGAGCACCTTGTGGCATCCTCCGAGGAAGCCCAGGCAGCCCAGGCCCGCAAGCGAGATGGCGAGTCCTCGCGACGATCGAAGGCGACATGGTCTGTTCATCGCCGCGAATCCCTTGGTTCGGATGCTGAATCGTCGATCGGAACCGTGACCAGCCGAGAGAACTCGCCGCCATCGATCGCATCACGAAGGACGACGAGCACCGACGCCTGCGGATCCGCCACGGCTTCGAGCGCCGTGCGCGGAATCTCGATCGGCACTTCGAACGTGTAGTGGGTTCCCATGAATCCGCTTCGCCACGCGTCACGCACCTCGATCGGCGAGAACGAACGTTCACCGAGCAGGATCGGCTCTCCACCCTCGACCGGCATCGACGCCTGGATCGAGACTCGTCCGGTCACCTGCAGGAATCGGCCACGACCGTCCACCGGCTCGACGTAGACCGTGAGTGATCCCGGCAACATCCGATCGACGACGTCTGATGGACCGATTCGAACTCCGCTCGCGGAACCGATCCCGATCCGAACGAGGTGCGGCTGCGCTGCGACGGCCTCTGCGTCGATGACGCGATTCGACGCCTCGGAAGACGCCTTCTCCACCGCGACCTCGAGTTCGTGGTTTCGAAGCGACAGGCGATCAACCTCGATCTCGAGCGACTGCACCTGCTCGCGAAGCGAATCGGCAGGGGATGGCTTGAGCGCCGTGGCACGACATCCGGAGACTTGTGGAACCGCCAGCGCGAGCGCCGTGGAGATCAAGACCATCCGGAACATCCTCGGCCACGCTTGTCGAGAGGATCGGGTCATGGTGCTTGCACCGACTCCATCGAACCAGATTCGCTCTCGCGATGCAGTCCGTTGGAGGATCCCTTCGGGCTGCCCATGGGAAGGTCGATCGGAACTCCGTCGACGAGACGGACCTGCAGGGCGAGGTTCATGAGCGACATGCTGAGATCGACCTCGGTGGTGGCGATCGAGGTCGGCAGTTCGAGTCGACGCGGCGCGAAGTTCAGAAGGCCCTCGATTCCAGCCGCGACGAGGGCGTCGGCCGCCTGCTGGGCCGAGGCGATCGGCGTGGCGACGATCCCAAGTCGAATGCCCTCCGCGGCGATCGTCTCGGCGAGCCGGCTCATCGGCTCGACCCGAAGACCGCCGATCCGAAGACCGGTCTTCGCCGGATCGGCGTCGAAGACGGCCGCGATCCGGAAGCCCTCGTCCTCGAATCGGGTGTAGCTCATGAGGGCCTTGCCGATGTTGCCGGCGCCGACAAGGGCGACCTTCCACCCTCGATCGGTGCCCGCGAGGCCACGCAGGCGGTTCAACGTCTCGTCGATCGGGTACCCGACGCCCGGGTGCCCGGCCAATCCGAGAGCCCGAAGATCCTTGCGGACCTGCGCGTCGGTGAGGCCAAGCGACTCGCCGATCTCCCGGGAACGGACGGTGCGATCGCCGCGCTCGAGGCGGACCTCGAGTTCCCTCAGATAGACGCTGACCCGGGCCGCCGTTGGCCGGGGAATCCTCGGTCGCGGGCTCATGGAGCGAGTCTACCAACGGTCCGGCGGGGTCCTGCCACGACGATCCTGCGATTGACGGTCACCCTTCGCCGATGACCCCGGCTTCCGAGGCTACCGTCGAGTCAAGGGATCCTGATGCACATCCACGACATCCTTGCGCGGGACGCGACCACACTCTCCTACGAGTTCTTCCCTCCCCGAACCGACGCGGGTTGGGAGTCGCTCTTCGAGTCGATTCGCGCGTTCGAGCCGCTCCAGCCGTCCTTTGTGTCAGTCACTTACGGCGCGGGCGGTTCGACCCGTGACCGGACCCACGAACTGGTCGTCCGTCTCCGACGCGA
>JBMSXH010000206.1:0-5191 GCA_049425445.1 Phycisphaerales bacterium
GATCGCGACCCTGCTCGATGACGCGATCCCGCCGGAGATCCAGACGACCTGCGCAAGTTCGCGTGAACGGCGTGAACGGGTCGACGACCGAGCGAGTCGTCGCGTTGCGCGACGCCGACACCACGGAACGGCGCCCTGCTTCGCTCGGATTCGGCTGCACCATCGTCGCGTTCGCCATGACGAGACTCCCTCTGCGGCGCGCGCCGCGGAGGCAGATTGACACGCCGACTCGACCGTGGACAAGCGGCAACCTCCCCAATGCGCGCGACGCGGCGACGCCCGCGCCGGCGCCTTCTCGAGCCATGAATGCGGCGGGGTTCCCCTGTCGCCGGGTCGGCATCGACGCGATCGTGCATCCGTCGGCGGCGATCTGCCTGCCCCGAAGCCTCGAAGGCCCGACGCATCGCCCGCCGAACATCAGGCGGTCCCCACCATGCCAAGCACGATCGCGATGAAATCCGATACCCAACAGCAGCAGGACGTGCTGCGTGAACTCAAGTGGGATTCGCACGTCCGCGAGACGGAGGTCGGTGTGCAGGTGCGAGAAGGCGTCGTCACCTTGACAGGCCAGGTCGATTCCTACGCCAAGAAGATCGCGGCCGCGGAGGCCTCGCATCGCGTCGCCGGCGTGCTCGACGTCGCGAACGATCTCGTGGTGAAGCTTCCCGGCTACGGACCCAAGAGCGATGCGGAGATCGCCGAGAGCGTTCGTCAGGCGCTTCGCTACGACGCCTTCGTCCCAGAGCAGTCGATTCGAAGCACGGTGGCTTCGGGCATCGTCACGCTCGAGGGGTCGGTGGCGACGTGGTCGCAGCGGGAGGATGCGAGCGCGGTCGTGAGTCGGCTCTCCGGCGTGGGAGGCGTCGTCAATCGCATCTCGGTCGAAGGCCCGCCGGCGGATCCATCGTCGGTGCGCACCGCGATCGAGGCGGCGCTCGATCGCCGCGCAGAACGCGAGGCGAAGCGGATCGGCGTGGCGCTGAAGGACGGCGCCGTCACCCTCTCGGGCACGGTTCGGAGTTGGGGCGAGCGGCGTGCGGTCGAGCGAGCCGCAGGCTTCGCTCCGGGAGTCAAGCGTGTCGACAGTCGGCTGGTGATCGATCCGTACTCGTGAGCAGGAACTTCACCCGCAGGCCGCTCGGCCCCGGCGCGTCGCCTCGCGGTGGCCGCCGCGTCGGAGGGGAGTGCCGAGCAGGCGCGGGATCGCCTCGGGGCGGAAGGCGTGGCGTGCCGCCTTCCGCCTCGGGCGGCGCCCGAGGCGAGAAAGGAGAAGAGGAGAAGAGGAGGAAGGAGACGAACCTCGGACATGCCGCACGCAGCAGGTGCAGCGCTTCGCTGTTCGAGTCCATCGAGTCCATCCCGTCCATCACGTCCATGAGACCGTCCGCCGAGCGAAGCGAGCGCTCACCGCGTGACGTGGCCCGCATCCATTCCAAGCGCACACTGATCACCGCCAAGGATCCACGCCATGAACCTCCCGAATCGGCCGCATCAGCCGCAAACACCTCCCGTCACCGAAGACACCGTCCACGACGCGCCGCCACGACGGCGTGGTCGCATTCCCGGCGGCCACGCAGGACGCGGTCGCTTCGATCCGGGCATCGAGCATGCGATCGCGTCGGCCGACTCGATCAGGTTCCAGGTCGGCGAACTCGGCATCGTCTGGGTCGATCATCGCCACGCCCGACTGCTGCGGCGACACGCCGACGGAAGCCTCTCGAGCCGCGACTTCGAGAACAGCGAGTACCGGCTTCCCAAGGCGACCGGCGGCCGGGCGGTGACCGCGCCGGCGCACCTGGGCGGCAATCCCGCCACCCATCGCCGCGAGAATCGCCAGGAGTGGCTTCATCGCTACTACGACGAGATCATCGATGCGATCGAGCCGCTCGATGGGTTCGTGATCGCGGGGCCCGGGCCTGCGAAGAACGAACTGCACCGTCATCTCCAGCGCCGGCATGCGGCGGAGGATCGGCTGATCGGCATGCTCGCGATGCCTGCCCGCGTCGGCGACTCGGATCTGACCGCAGCGCTCGATCGACTTGCGAACGGACCGTGATCGAGGCGCACTCCCTCAGCGCCGCGATCGCTTCGAGGGCTTGCTCTCGGGCTTGCGAGCGACGGTCTTCCCGGTCGACTTCGCGCGGGTCGTCTTCGCGCCCCGCTTCGGCGCCGGCTTTGCGGCCTTGCCGCTCCGGCGACTGGCCGCGCCGCTCGCTCGGACCGCGCGACGGGGCGTCGCCTTCGAGGTCATCGCGCGGAAGGCCGGCGCCACACCGCGCTCGGCAAGCTGGTGCAGCACGCTCTCGACGACGCCGTCCATCTCCGCGAGACGTTCCGGCACGTGCACGCCGGGCGTCGAGAGGAGTCCCGCCGCGATCATCCGCGCCACGGCGGCCGCTGGAAACGCGGTCGTCCGCGCCATGCTCGAGAAGCCCGTCCGCGAATCGTGGACGTCGAGCAGGTCCCACTCGAGCCGCGTCGCGCGTCCGTCGAGTTCGCCCTCGACCGAGACCCGCATCGCGGTGAGATCCTCCTCGCCCTCCTCGTAGGTCCACTTGGGGAAGAGCAGTTCGGCAAGCAGGTCCCGCGGCCGCACCGTGGCGCCGTCGCGGATCGAGACCGGATCGAGTCCGAAGAGGCCCGTCTCGCGCAGCACCCGCATGAGTTCGATGTGGCCCGGATAGCGCAGCGTCCGCTCGCGCATGTCCGGCACCGTCAGGCTCGTGACGAGGCTCCGCAGGCCGTCGGTGTTGAAGGCCTCGAGCGTGCCGACCCCCGGAAACTCGATGAGTTCCGGTTCAGAGAGCGCCTCCTTGACGACGACCTGGCCGCCCTCGACGAGCCGCGCCGGCCGCACGTACTCCTCGATCACGTCGAAGGGCGAGAAGCCCGCCTTGTACTCGTAGGGCCACGCTCGGCGACGCGGCAGGCCGCCCACCATGATGTCGATCCGATCGGTGCGATCGAGCCGGCGCACTCCCACGCCGGCGAGCATGTGGCTCAGGCCAGGCGCGACGCCGCAATCGACGACCGCCGCCACTCCTTGCCGCTTGGCGAGGGCGTCGAGTTCCATCGGATCGTCGTTCATGAACGAGATGTCGCAGTAGGGTCGCTTCGACTCGAGCACGGCGCGAAGGGCGTCGAATCCGAAGCGGCTCGGCAGCGCCCCGACCACGAGATCCGCGTCCTTGGCGAGTCGCCGCACGACCGAGGGCTTGCCGCAGTCGGCGACCTGCGTCGAGACCCTTCCGCCGGCGATCGCGGCGCGACGACGCGCATTCGCCAGCGGCGCCTCGTCCCGATCGACGACCGTCACGCGGAAGCCGCGCGTCGCGGCGAGGTCCGCCGCGAGCACCGATCCCACCAGACCTGAACCGAGAACGAGGACCTTCGGCATCGCGGTCCGCGCCTCAGGCGTCCGGCGTCCCCTCGGGCGATTGCCCGTGGCTTGCGATGTGGCGAAGGTCCTTCATGCTCTCGCGCTCGCCGCGACCGTGCAGCGGATAGTCCTTGCGGAGCGGATGGCCGGGAAAGTCCTTCCACGTCAGGATGCGGCGAAGGTCCGGATGGTTGCGGAAGCGGATCCCGAACATGTCGAAGACCTCGCGCTCCGGCCACTCCGCACCCGGCCAGAGATCGGTCACCGAGTCGACCTCGAGCGCCGGATCCTCGGCGGTGCCGGACGTGTCCATCGTCGGATCGAGGTGGATCTTCACCGCGAGGCGACGGTCGGTCTTCGTGTCGACGAGGAGGTACACCACCGCGAATCGGCCCGGCATCGGAACCGGGTAGTCGAGGTAGTCGACGCCGAAGACGTCCGAGAGATAGTCGTAGCCGCAGTCGGACGCCTCGCGGAGATGCCGCATCACCTCGTGGGCGCGATCCACCGGCACGATCACCGTGGTCTGGCCGCGGAACTCCGTCGCGAGCAGCTTGACGTCGGGGAACGCCGCCTTGAGCAGCGGAAGGGTCGGGTGGTCGAGCTTGGGGGCGGGCATCGGGGGCTCCGGTGTTCCGTCGGAGTCGGAAGGGCGGAGTGTATCCCGGACCCCGACGCTTCCGAAGCGTCGGCAAGGCGCCTTCCGCGTGGCTGCGAGCGGGATCGACGCGAGACCACCTCTACAATCCGCCCGTGAACAGCCCGCACGCCTCGAAGCCGGTCGTCGGCATCTCGATGGGAGACCCCCGCGGCATCGGCCCGGAGGTGCTCGTCAAGGCGCTCGCGGACCCCGCCCTGCTCAAGCTCGCCCGCTTCGTCGTCTACGGGAGCAACGAGGTCCTGAACCGTGCGGCGGAGTCCTGCGGAATCGAGCCGTTCTGGTTCCGGATCCCGCACGACAGCCCTCGCGCCGAACAGCCGATCGTCACCGACCTGACGGTGCTCGACTATCCCGAGCACGGCGAGGAGGAGCCGGGTTCCGCCGGTCCGACCCGGGCCTCGGGGCTCGCGAGCAAGGTCTTCGTCGAAGCCGCGATCGCCGACACGCTGCTCGCGCCATCCCACCCGAGGCGGACCGACGCGCTCGTCACGGCGCCGACGAGCAAGGCCGCGTGGCACCTCGCTGGATTCCGCTGGCCGGGACACACCGAACTGCTGGCCCATCGCATGAAGGCCAAGCGTCATGCGATGGCGTTCGCGGGCCCGAAGTTCCGCGTGGTGCTCGCGACGACGCACCTGCCGCTCATGGACATCCGCAACGTGCTGACGATCGGCCGGGTCTTCGACTCGATCGATCTCGGCGCCGACCTCTGCCGCAGGCTCGGGGTCGGCGCGCCGCGCATCGCGGTGTGCGGGCTCAACCCGCACGCGGGCGAAGGCGGGCTCTTCGGCGACGAGGAGATCCGCGTGATCTCGCCCGCGATCGACGCGGCGAAGCGGGCGGGCATCGACGCGAGCGGGCCGCATCCGGGCGACACCGTCTTCCTGCAGGCGCTCGAGGGCCGGTTCGACCTGGTCGTCGCGATGTACCACGACCAGGGCCTCATCCCGGTGAAGCTCCTCGACCGCGACCGGACCGTGAACGTCACGCTCGGACTGCCGACGGTCCGCACGAGTCCCGACCACGGGACCGCCTACGACATCGCGGGCAAGGGAGTCGCCGATCCGGGCAGCATGCGGGCGGCGATCGAGATGGCCGCCGAACTCGCGGCGTGCCGAGATCCGTCGTCGGTCGCCCCGGCGTTCGGGTGA
>JBMSXH010000207.1:0-5179 GCA_049425445.1 Phycisphaerales bacterium
CGAAGGATGTCCGCGACCGCGAGGATGCCACCGTCGACGAGATCGACGACGACGAGCTGGCCGCCGCCGGCATTGGAGCGCTCGACCGCCTCCGCGAGATGGCGCTCCGCGATCTCCTGCACCACCATGTCGATGGTCAGGCGGACGTCGTCGCCGTCCTGCGGCGGCGCGAAGTCGCCGGCGGCGACGTGCAGCGTGCGCCCGCGTGCATCGCGGCGATAGGTGATCCGGCCGTCCGCGTGCGCCAGGCGACGATCGAGCCGCGCCTCCGCCCCGGACTGGCCGCCGTGCTCGCGAGCGTCCTCGCCCTCGCCGATCCAGCCGACCCGCCCGATGACCGGCGCGGCCAGATCGCCGAACGGACGAATCCTCGTCTGACGCGATTCGAGGCCGACCCCGGGAATCCGAAGCGTCGCGATCGCCTCGGCCTGCCACGGTTCGAGCGAGGGCGCGAGCACGAGGTAGCGATCGTCGGCGCGGTCACGAAGCGCCTTCTCGATCAGGTTCGCGTCGAGCGCCGCAGCCTCGGCGAGTTGCCGCGCGACCTCGGCGAACGGATCGAGAGTCGTCTGACCGTCCTCATCGGCGCCCGCCGATCGGCGATGCCGCTCCCAGGCCTGTTCGTAGAGGAACGCCGGATCCGCGAAGAGCCGTCTCGTCGACACGCTCATCGCCACGATCTGCCCGCGCCGGTCGAGCACGCGTCCTCGCTCGGCCGGTCGCCGCGCGGTGGTGGTGCGGGGATCGAGATGGGCCGAGAGCGCCTCGCTCGGCGCCGCCTTCAGTTGCCCGACTCTCGCGAGGGTCGCCACCAGCAGCACGCCGGTCGCGATCAAGGTGCCGCGAGCCCAGCGGCCGATCCGATCACCGGACCGAGCGCCGAGGCTCGAGTCGATCGGGTCGGTCATCGGGAGGGTCGCTCCTGTTCGCTCGAGGTGACCACGACATCGAACCGCCCGGGAATCGCCGCCCACTTCGACGCGATCGGATCGTCGAGATCGGTTTCGGGATGGAGCGGAGCCCCGAGATCGCGGGCGAGTCGAACGGCGATCCGGTCCGGCCGCACCTCGGCCGCGACCTCCGCCTGCAGAAGTCCAAGCGACGCCTCCTCGCGGCGCAGCCGGTCGCCCGTGCGTGCGGTCTCGACCGCGACGTCGATCCGGTGCTGCCGGTTGACCAGCAACGCACCCGAGGTCATGCCGAGTCCGATCAGGATGGCGGCGAGCTTGGCGAACATGGAGAACCCCTCGAGGTCGGGTGCGAGTCGCGGGCCCGTTCGATCACTGGGCCGAGGCGGCGGGAATGCGCAACTCGGTGCCGGGCAGCACCCGATCCGGATCGCTGATGCGATCGCGGTTGGCGGCGACGAGCTCCGGCCAGCGGCGACTCGAGCCGAGGGTCGCGGCCGCGATCTCGGAGAGCGTCTCGCCTTCGCGAACGACGTGAGCCCGCGCGACCGCCGGCGTGGTGAGCGGGTCGCGCACGGCGACGCTGGTGGTCGCGGGAGCCGCGTTGCCGGTCAGGATCTCCTTCGGCGGAATGCGAAGGACCAAGCCGGTCTTGAGCACGTTGGGGTTGGGCAGGCGATCGGTGTTGTAGGCCGCCAGCGCCTTCCAGAGTTCGCGGTCGCCATAGATCCGCTCGGCGATGCGGGAAAGCGACTCGCCCTCGGCGACGCGATGGATTCGGTCGCTCGAGGCCGGCTCGGGTCGACGAGCGGAGGTCGGCACGGGGGGCAGGGGATCGGTGAGTCCTCGACCCGCACCACCTCCGAGCGGACGGACCTCCTCCGAAGCCGGAGGGGTCGGCTCGGAGCGCCGGAACTCCGGAGCGGCCTTGGGCGGCGCCACGAGCAGTTCGCCTGCGGGCGGCAGATCGCGGATCGCCGGAGGCGGCGCGGCGGCGAGCGCCTGGCGAGGCTGCGAACTCTCCAGCAGCGTCTGCTGCCGCAGGTCCGCGGCGGAGAAGTGGTCCGAAACGAAGATCGCGAGCAGCAGGAGAAGGGCGAAGCCGATCACCATGGCGAGCTTGAGTTCACGCGTCATGCACTGGCATCCATGCCGATTCGAGCGGAGGTGGGCTGAATGGGACGCCGACCGTGGCGACCCGAAGCTTGGCGGATCGGGAGCGGGGATTCGACTCCTGTTCGGAGGCGCTCGCCTCGACGGGACGTCTCCCCATGAGCGAGGCGAGTCCGCGCTCGGCGAGCGAGGCGAACGATCTCTTCACGGCGCGATCCTCGAGGCTGTGGAAGGAGATCACGGCGACCCGGGCGCCGGGATGCAGCCACGTTGCCTCTCCGCGACCGATCGCGGCCGCGGCCTCCTCGATCGAGGCGAGCAGCCGCTGCAGCGATCCAAGCTCGTCGTTGACCGCGATGCGCAGCGCCATGAAGGTCCTGGTGGCCGGATGCATGCGGGACCGGCGGGCCCGTGGTCCGTAGGCCGCTCGAACCAGCTCCGCAAGCTCCGAGGTGGTGGAGATCGGCGCCGATTCGCGGGCGCATGCAATCTTTCGGGCGATCCTTGTCGCGAGGGGTTCCTCGCCGAGCAGGCGGATCATCCGCGCCAGTTCGTCCTCGGGAAGGCTTGCGAGAAGTTCCGTCGCGGTCGCCCCTCGCGAGCGATCGAGACGCATGTCGAGCGGGCCCTCGAAGCGGAAGCTGAACCCTCGCGCCGGATCGTCGAAGTGCGTGCTGGCGACCCCAAGATCGGCCAGCACCGCGTCGACGGCGATCGAGCGTGCCGTCAGGGCCTCGCCGGCGTGGGCGAAGTCGGCATGGATCAACCGAACCGCTCCCTCCGGCGGCGGATCGGGCGGTCGGATCGCCTCGATCGGGGGCGGGGCGATCGCGGCGTGGGCCGCCAGCCTTCCTCCGGCGAAGGCGAGGTTCTCGGCATCGCGGTCGAAGCCGACGAGCCGGCCCTTGCCGCCGATCCGTTCGAGCATCGGGAGGGCGTGACCTCCCCGCCCCAGGGTGAGGTCGGCCGCGGTCTCGCCGGGCCGCAGTCCCAGGGCATCAAGCACCTCTGGGAGCAGGACCGGTTCGTGACCGACGTGCTCGGAGGCGGGGCGGCGCTCTTGGGAATCAGAGCCCAAGGAGCATCCGCTCGGGTCGCTCGATGCACTCCTTGACGTGCACGAGGAAGCCCACGGATTCCTGCCCGTCGACGATGCGATGGTCGTAGCTGAGGGCGATGTACATCATCGGACGCAGGGCGATCTGGCCGGGCTTCTCCGGATCCTCGACCGGCCGCTTCATGATCTTGTGCATCCCGAGGATGCCCGACTGCGGCGGATTCAGGATCGGCGTCGCCATGAGCGAGCCGTAGACGCCGCCGTTGGTGATCGTGAAGGTGCCGCCGGTCATCTCGTCGACGGAGAGCTTGCCGTCGCGGGCTCGGACCGCGAAGTCGCGGATCGTCGACTCGATCTCGGCGAAGCCCATGCTCTCGGCGTTGCGGAGGATCGGCACGACGAGGCCGCGGTCGGTGCCGACGGCGATGCCCATGTCGACGAAGTCGTGGTGCTCGATCTCGTCGCCGGCGATGAAGGCGTTGATGCGGGGGTACTTCCGAAGCGCCGAGACCACGGCCTTCACGAAGAAGCTCATGAAGCCGAGCCGCACCCCGTGGGACTTCTCGAAGGGCTCGCCGTGCTCCTTGCGAAGGCGCATGACCTCGGTCATGTCGGCTTCGTTGAAGGTGGTGAGCATCGCGGTGGTCTGCTTGCTCTCGACGAGCCGCTCGGCGATCCGCTGACGAAGCTTGGTCATCCGCTCGCGGCGGACGCCCCGGCTGCCGGCGACGGCAGCGACGGCCGACGATGCGATCGGCGCCGCGGGTGCGGGGGCCGGCGTCGCGGCCGGCGTTGCCCGTCCCTCCGCGACATCGAGCACATCGGCCTTGGTCACGCGGCCACCCGGGCCGGTGCCCGAGATCGAACCGACATCGATGCCCTTCTCCGCGGCGATCTTCTTCGCGACCGACGTGGCCTTGCCGCCTTCGGAGACCGGACCTGCGGACGCCGGGGTGGGAGCCGATGCCGCGACCGCCGGAGCCGCGGCTGCGGGCGAGGCCCCGCCACCGGCGGGCTTCGCAGCCTCGGGATCGATCGATCCGACCGAGGTGCCGACCGAGACCTCGGTTCCCGGTGCGACTCCGATCGCCAGCCGACCGGCGGCGGGCGCACGAAGTTCGAGGGTCGCCTTGTCGGACTCGATCTCGGCGAGGAGGTCGTCCTTCTCGACCCAGTCGCCATCGGACTTCGCCCAGCTTCCGATCACGACTTCGGTGATCGACTCGCCGGGACTTGGAATGGTCAGGTCAACGGGCATGGACGCGGATCTCGGAATCGAAGTGAATCGGTGAGAGGGGGCACGGAATGCGCCGAGCGGATGTTCGGCGTTCGAGGGTTCGGTCGATCAACGCGCGGCGGCACCGGCCTTGCGGTCCGCGACGCCGCCAGCGGCGTCGGCTTCCGAGAGGGCGAGATTCTTCGGGGCGACGCCGACGGCATCGGCGATGAGCTTGGCCTGCTCGCGGGCGTGGATCTTGGTGGAGCCGACCGCCGGCGAGGCGCTGTCGTGGCGACCGACGAACTCGAGGCCGCCGCCAGTGAGGTCGAGCCACTGCGCCTGCATGAAGCGGAAGGCGCCCTGGTTCTTCGGCTCCTCCTGCACCCAGATCGTCCGTTCCGCGTTCGGGAAGCGGTCGAGGATCGACTGGAGCTGCTCGCCGGGGAAGGGATTCAACTGCTCGATCCGCACGATCGCGACCGCCGAGTCGGGACGCTGCTCGCGAGCCGCGTCGAGTTCGTGGTAGATCTTGCCGCAGCAGAGGAGCACCCGCTTGACGGCCGACGGGTCGTCGCCCCGCGGATCGTCGAGCACCGGCTCGAAGCGTCCCTCGAGGAACTCGCGGACCGGCGAGGCGGCGGCCGGGAGCCGCAGCATGCTCTTCGGGCTCATGATGATGAGCGGCTTGCGGAAGGGCTGCAGCATCTGCCGACGGTAGAGGTGGAAGATCTGGGCGCTCGTGGTGGGAGCGCACACGATCATGTTGCCTCCGGCGCAGAGCTGGAGGAATCGCTCGAGTCGCGCGGAGGAGTGCTCCGGGCCCTGGCCCTCGTAGCCATGGGGCAGCGAGAGCACGAGGCCGCTGTGCCGCTGCCACTTGAG
>JBMSXH010000208.1:0-5143 GCA_049425445.1 Phycisphaerales bacterium
GTGATCGCGATGACGACCTCGCGGCCCATGATCTGCCGCTTGAGATGCGCGTCGGCGTTGTCCTCGCCGGTGTCGTTGTGGCGGTACTGGCTTGTCGGGGCGTGCGGGGCGAGCTTCTCGAGCCAGGCCTCGTAGTCGTGGTGCAGCCCGCGCTCGTCGTCGTTGATGAAGACGCTCGCGGAGATGTGCATCGCGTTCACGAGGCAGAGGCCCTCCTGCACACCGCTCCGCCGCACCGCGTCCTCGACCTCGCGGGTGATGTTCACGAACGCCCGCCGAGAAGGGATGTTCAGCGTGAGGTGTTCGGTGAGGTGCTTCATTCGCGAATCGCCTACGCCGTGGTCGCACCCGGAGCCTCGGCGTGCTTCGTCGCTTCAGCCGGGTCTTCGTCGCCCGGCTTCCGCGTCGGATCGATCTTGAAGACCTTGACGCGGATCATGTCGAGTCCGACATAGAGGACCGGCACGATGAAGAGGGTGAAGAAGGTCGCGAGGGCGAGACCGCCGATGACGGTGATGCCGATCGACTGCCGGGCGTTGGCGCCCGCGCCGGTCGCGTCCGCGAGCGGCAGCACGCCGAGGATGAAGGCGAAGGCGGTCATGAGGATCGGGCGAAGCCGCAGCCGCGCCGCGGTGACCGCCGCCTCGAGCGCAGTCTTGCCGGTCTCGCGGGCGTCCTTGGCGAACTCGATGATGAGGATGCCGTTCTTCGCCGCGAGTCCGATCAGCATGACGAGGCCGATCTGGGCGTACACGTCGAGGCTCTTGCCGAAGTGCCCGAGCGCCAGCACCGCGCCGAGCGCGGCAAGCGGGACCGTGACGAGCACCAGGATCGGCAGCGTCCAGCTCTCGTACTGCGCCGCGAGGAAGAGGAAGACCATGACGACCGCGAGGCCGAAGACGATCGGCGCGAGATTGCCGGCCTTCAGCTGCTGGTAGACGATGCCGGTCCATTCCATGCTGATGCCGGTGGGCAGCACTTCCTTGGAGAGCGCGTCGAGGGCCTTGATCGCCTCGCCGGAGCTGACCCCCGGCGGAGACGATCCGTTGATCGTCACCGAGTTCATGACGTTGTAGTGGGTCATGTTGTCGGGGCCGGTGGTGAGGGACACCGTCGCGAAGGCCGCGAACGGGATCATCTGCTCGCGGTCGTTCTTCACGTACATCTTGAGGAGGTCGTCGGGCTGCATGCGCGTCGCCGCATCGCCCTGGATGTAGACGTCGTAGACCTGCCCGAACTCGTTGAACTGGTTCACGTAGGCGCTGCCGAAGACCAGCTGCAGAACCTCGAAGGCGTTCTCGACGGTGACCCCGAGCGTCTGCATCTTGATGCGGTCGATCTCGAGCTCGAGCTGCGGCACGTTCGCCTGGAAGGTGGTCGAGACCTGCGCGATCTCGGGCAGGCTCTTGGCCCGCGCCATGAACTCCTCGGAAGCCTTCACCAGCTCGTCGAGTCCGAGGCCCGACTGGTCGTTGATCTGGAGTTGGAAGCCGCCGACGGTGCCGAGGCCGGGGATCGCCGGCGGGGGAAAGCTGAAGGCGAGTCCGTCGGTCTGGGCGAAGAGCGGCCCCGCGACGCGATCGATGATCGCCTGCGCGGTGTGGGAGGCGCCCGGACGCTCGCCCCACGGCTTCAGCACCGGCACCATGAAGCCGGCGTTCGTCTCCGCGACGTTGGTGATGAAGTTGACCCCGTTGATCTCGATGACCGTCTCGACCTCGGGCTGCGCCTCGAGGATCTTGCGCACCGCGTCCGCGAACGCCTCCGTGCGGGCGAGCGATGCCCCGGGCGGCGTCTGGTACAGCGTGAAGAAGTAGCCGTTGTCCTCCTCCGGGATGAACGCCGTCGGCGTCCGCATCACGAAGTAGGCGGTGGTCGCAAGCAGGCCCGCGAGCACCAGGATCATGACCACCCAGACCCGGGCGATGCCGCCGACCACCTTGGCGTATCCGCTGCTCAGGGCGTTGAAGCCCTTGTTGAACCAGCCGAAGGGCCCGCGCTCGATCATGCCGCCGGGGCGCAGCAGCACCGCCGCCATCGCGGGACTGAGCGTGAGCGAGTTGATCCCCGAGAAGATCACCGAGATCGCGATCGTCGCCGCGAACTGGTTGTAGAGCTGCCCGGTGATGCCTGGCATCATCGCAGCCGGGATGAACACCGCCGCGAGCACGAGGGTCGTCGCGACGATCGGCCGGGCGACCTCCTTCATCGCCCGCGTCGCGGCGCGCCGAGGCGAGGTCTCGCCCTCCTCGAACTGCCGCTGGACGTTCTCGACCACCACGATGGCGTCGTCGACGACGAGGCCGATCGCGAGCACGAGACCGAGGAGGGTGAGGGTGTTGATCGAGAAGCCGACCGCCGGCATCACCGCGAAGGCCGCGATGATCGAGACCGGAATCGCGATCATGGGGACGAGGGTCGCCCGCACCCGCTGCAGGAAGACGAAGATCACGACGATCACGAGGATCGCCGCCTCCGCGAAGGTGCGGACCAGTTCTTCGATCGACGCGGTCACGAACTCGGTGGTGTCGAAGCTGATCCGGTACTCGAGGTCCGCGGGGAAGTCGGGCGCGAGCGCCTCCATCTGGGCTCGGATCCCCTCGGCGACCGCATAGGCGTTGGCCGAGGGAAGCTGGTAGATGCCCAGGAGCGCCGCGGCCTTGCCGTCCTGCAGGGCGCTCGAGTCGTAGTTCGCCGCGCCGAGTTCGATTCGGGCGACGTCCTTCAGGAGCACCACCGAACCGTCGTCCTTCGAGGCGACGACGATCTGCTCGAACTGCTCGACCTCGTCGAGCCGTCCGACGGCGTTGACCTGCAGGATGTACGGCGGGGCCTCGCCGACGGTGGGGGGCGCGCCCGACTGTCCGCCGACGGCCTGCTTGTTCTGCTGCTTGACGGCGGCCTCGACCTGCTGCGGCTCGATGCCCATCGCGGCGAGCTTCGGCACGTCGAGCCAGATCCGCATCGAGTACTCGAGGACGCCGAAGTTGGTGACCTCGCCGACGCCGGGCACCCGCTGAAGGGCCTGCAGCACGTTGATCTGCGCGTAGTTGCCGAGGAAGAAGGAGTCCCAGGTCCCGTTGGGCGAGTAGAGCGAGACGATCAGCAGCAGGTCGGTCGACTGCTTCAGGATCGCGACGCCCTGCTGCTGCACCTCGACCGGAAGCTGCGAGATCGCGACGGAGGTGTCGTTGTTCACGTTGACGGCGGCGATGTCCTGATCGGTGCCGACGTCGAAGGTGATGGTGATCTGGCTGGTGCCGTTGTTGGTCGAGTTGGAGGACATGTAGATCATGTCCTCCACCCCGTTGATCTGCATCTCGAGCGGCCGCGTCACGACCTCCGAGACGACCGCGGCGCTCGCGCCGGGATAGTTCGCGCTGACCTGGATCGTCGGGGGGACGATCTGCGGGTACTGCGCAATCGGAAGCGTCGCGAGGGCGAGACCGCCCATCAGGATCATCACGAGGGCGATGACCGACGCGAAGATCGGCCGGTCGATGAAGAAGCGGATCATGAGATGGGGTCCGCCTCGAGCGTGCCGACCGCGACCGTCGGCCGTTCAACCGGTGCCGAGGAGGTCTTCCCGTCCGCCGCCGCGGGAGCCGCGCTGGCGGGCTTCGACGCCGGGGATGCCGAGGGCTTCGCGTACTTCTGCGGCGTCAGCACCTCGACCTTCACGCCGTTTCGCAGCTTGGTCTGGCCCTGCACGACGACCTGCTCGCCGGCGGAGATCCCGGAGGTCACCACGACGTCGCCGCCGAAACGGGCGCCGAGCGAGACGGTCTTCATCGTCGCCGCATCCTGCGAGTCGACCACCCAGATCACCGACTGGGCGGCCTGGCGCACGACCGCGTCGATGGGAACCACCACCGCACCCTCGTCGAGCGACTGTCGGAACTTCGCGTTGAGGTAGGTCCCGGGCAGGATCGCATGGTCCGGGTTCGGAACCTCGACGCGGACCATGATCATCGAACTGCCCGGCACGACGCTGTTGTCGATGAAGACCACCTTGCCGGTGCGGGTCCACGAGCCCTCGGGCAGCGAGACCTCGACGCCGGGGGTCTCCGAACCGAACTGCGACCGCAGCGCCTCGAGGTCGCTCGAGACCGCCATGAACTGCACCCAGATCGGATCGAGCGGCTGGATCGTGACGAGCGCGGCCTGCTCCTGGGACCGCACCAGATCGCCCACGTACTTCGCGGTGGCCGAGACCTGTCCGTCGACCGGCGAGGTGATGGTGCAGTAGGAGAGATTGAGCTTCGCAAGCTCGATCTCGGCCTGCGCCGACTGCACCTGGGCCTCGGCGGCGAGATAGGAGGCCTCGAGGCTCTCGAGCTTCTCCTGCGAGACGGCATCCGACTCGAGCAGCGGCTTGTTCCGTTCGTACTGCTGCTTCGCGTTGAAGAGCTGCGCGTTGGCGACGGCGAGGTCCGCCTCCGCCGCATCGAGCTTCGCCGTGAACGGATCGGGATCGATCTGGTAGAGCGTCTGGCCCGCTTCGACCATCGCACCGTTCACGAAGTTCTGCGAGAGCAGCCAGCCCTCCACGCGCGGGACGATCGAGACGGGCTGGATCGACATCGCGGTCGCGGGATAGTCGCGGTAGATCGGCACATCGGCCGTGCTCGCGGCGGAGACGACGACCGTCGGCGGCGGCTGGGGCCGAGGAGCCGGCTTCTTCTGCTCGCACGCGAGGAGCGTGGCCGCGACCGAGAAGGCGATCGCAAGGAAGGTCTGCTTCACGACGCGGGCTCCGCGACGGCGACCGCGGTCGCCGCCGGTGATTCGGGCGAGGGAGGGGAACTCGATGGCGACTCGGGCGGTCCCTCGCCGTCGGGATCGTTCTTCGGATACGCCTCGTCGGCGGGAGGCGGCAGCGGATCGGGCTCCCAACCGCCGCCGAGCGAGCGGTAGAGCTCGACGAGGTTCTGCGCGAAGAAGCCTTCCGCCTGGGCCTGCGAGTCCTGGAGGTCGAGCACCGTTCGCTGGTACTGGATGAGCCGAGAGAGGTCGATGGTGCCGGCGGCGTACTGCCGCTCCGCGAGGCCGACGCCGCGAAGCCCGTCGGTCACGGCGCTGTCGAGCCGATCGAGCGTGGTCTTCGCGTAGCCGACATTGCTCGCCGCCGTCTCGACCTGCG
>JBMSXH010000209.1:0-5093 GCA_049425445.1 Phycisphaerales bacterium
TCGCTTCGCTCGCGAGCCACCTCCCCTGAATCGCGTGGCGATTCAGGGGAGGAGTGTCGTCCTTCGCGCGATTGAAGTCGAGCGAGCGCGTTTGCACGTTGGATCGACTCCTCCCCGGAACTGCGCAGCAGTTCGGGGGAGGTGCCGAGCGAAGCGAGGCGGAGGGGTCGTGCGGAGTCGGGAGGTGTCGATCTCGCGATCGCTGGAAGCCGCGAGTCCACCGAGCGAAGCGAGCGACCAGCGTGTGACGTGGCCCGCGTGTTCGCGCAAGCGCGCTGCCGACGCCCATCGCCCGCCGCGGCTCGGGTGTCGGCGAGTGCCTGAGGCGAACAGGTCCCATGAGGCCCATGCGCTCCAAGCCACCCGCCCGCTACGCTCCCGGCGTGACGCACGACGCCGACGCCACGCCGCCCGAGCCAGCCTCCGCGGGCATGGACCCCGACGACGAGGTCTGCCTCTGCTTCCACGTGAGCCTTCGAAAGCTCGCGAACTTCATCCGCCGCACCGAGCCCAAGGTGCCGAGCCAGATCTCCGAGTGCCTCGGCGCGGGCACCGGTTGCCGTTGGTGCGTGCCGTTCCTCGAGAAGCTGCATCGCCAGTGGAAGGACGGTGAGGCGATCTCGCTGCCGATCGCTCCGGCGGAGTATGCGAAACGCCGAGCCCAGTACCGCCGCCAGGGCCGCCGCGAAGGGGGGCGCGTGGAAGAGGCGGACGGCTCCTGAGTTCGGCAGCCCGAGGCCGATTCGGGACGTACGCTTGGAGACCCACCGGACGGGGTTCTGCCGTCCGGATCCGATCCCTGGGAGCCGCGACGCCATGACCGCCTGCGACCGCCTCGTCTCCGTGGCCCGAAGCCGGCTTCGGTGGCGGCGTGCCGTCGAAGCGCTGCCGCGCACGCTGATCCTCGCCACCATCGCGCTCCTAGGGGCGTTCCTCGCGGGCAAGCTGCTTCCGATCGAGATGCCGCCGTGGTGGGCGACCGTCGTGGTGATCGCGGCCTGCTCGCTCGCGGCGATCGCGATTCGGGCGTCGCTTCATCCCCCGACGGCGCTGGAAGCCGCGATCGAGGCCGACCGGGTGCTCGGGCTTCGCGATCGGCTCTCGATCGCGATCGCGAGCCGCGGTTCGAGCGATCCCTTCGCGCAGGCTGCCTTGGCCGACGCCGAACGACGGGCGTCCGATCCGGCGCTTCGCGTCACGCTTCGCCGGTCGATGCGCCCCGCATCGCCGCAGGGCTGGTGGTGGGCGATTCCGGTCCTGGTCGCGGCGGTGCTCGTCGAGGCCTTGGTGCCCGCGATCTCGTGGACGCCGTCGGCGAACGCCGAGGATGCGGCGGCGGCGCGTGAGGAGGCGAACGACGCGCTCGCCGAACTCGAGACCGCGATCCGCGAGCAGCCCGAACTCGAGTCGGCGCTCGGCGAGTCCGATCTGCTCGGCGAGGAGGGCGACGATCCCTTCAAGTCGCTCGAGGATCCGGAGGAGATCCGGCTCGAGGCGATCCGTCGCATGACCGCGCTTGAAGAGCGGCTCGAATCGATCCTTGCGGGCGAGGATGCCGCGGCCGCCGAGGCGATGCGCGACGCGCTTTCCGAACTCGACGTGCCCGCGGAGGGGCTCGCCCAGGAGTTGGCTCTCGCGATGCGGCTTGGCGACTACGAGAGCGCCTCGCAGGCGATCGAGGCGTTGCGGGACATGCTCGAGAAGTCGCCTGAGGAGGGCGGGCTCACCGACGAGGAGCGCGAGGCGCTCGCGAAGGAGCTCGAGAAGCTCGCGGAGCAGCTCGAGAAGCTCGCGGCGGACCGCGAATCGCTCGACGAGGCGTTGCAGGCCGCGGGCCTCGATCCCGCCCAGGCGGGGGAGTTGACGCCGGAGGATCTCGAGCGGCTTCGCGAGGCGCTCCAGAACGCCTCGAACCTGAACGAGTCGCAGCGGCAGGAACTGATGAAGATGGCGCAGGCCGCGCAGCGATCCCAGTCGCAGTCGAAGTCGATGTCGAAGGCGATGAAGCAGATGGCGTCGCAGTGCCAAGGCGGCCAGAACGCGGGCGAGGGGCAGTTCGGATCCGAAGCGCAGCAGATGCTCTCGCAGATGGAGTCGATGCAGCAGATGCTTCAGCAGGCCCGCGCCGCCCAGAACTCGTCGCGTGCCCGGGCCCGCGGGCTCGGCTCGCAGGGCTTCATGAAGCCGGGCTCCGGATCGGGCGAGGAGCCCGGTCCCGGCATGGGTGGCCGCGGCCGCGGACGCGGCGGCGTCATGTCGAGGCAGGAGACCGAGACCGGCACGGAGATCGTGCGCGAGGCCGGGGTCATGCGCGAGGGCGACGTGATCATGCGAACGCTCATCGAAGGCGAGATCGAGGTGGGCGAAGCCCGACTGCCGCTCGAGCGCATCGATCGGAATCTCGAGGCGTCGGCGCCGGGCGCGGCCTCGGAGGAGGATCCGGTGCCGCCGCATCTCCGCGAAGCGCATCGCCACTACTTCGGTTCGCTCAAGAGGCTCGTCAAGCCTGCCGCGAAGCCGGCGCCCGCGCCTGCCGAGACGCCCGCGTCCGGGGGCGGCGCGTGACCGGGGCGGTTCGCCGCGCGATCCCGGTGGTCATCGGAACGGCGTGCACGGCCTCGCTCGTCGCCTGCGGCGATCCCCGCGAGCAGGTGACGATCTACGTCTCCGCGGACGACTACGTCGCGCGGCCATTGCTCGCGGAGTTCGAGACGCAGTCGGGCCTCGAGGTCGTCGCGCGGTACGACACCGAGGCGACCAAGACCACCGGACTGGTGAACCGCATCCGCGACGAGGCGTCCCGCCCGAGGGCGGACGTGCTGTGGTCGAGCGAGCCGTTCATGATGGCTCAGCTTGCCGAAGAGGGCCTGCTCGCGCCGCCGCCCGCGGATCGGCTGGCCGACTGGCCGGAGGCGTGGCGCGATCCGGATCGACGCTGGCACGCGTTCTCGGGTCGCGCTCGCGTGATCGTCTATGCGCCCGAGCGGGTGCCGCGCGATCGCGTGCCGCGCACCTGGATGGACCTGACCCGCCCGTGGTGGAAGGACCGGATCGTGATGGCCGATCCTCGCTTCGGAACGACCCGCGGACATCTCGCGGCGATGAAGCGGAACTGGGATCGCGAGGTGATGCCCGGCTACTACGAGGCCTTCCTCGAGGGGCTCGCCGAGAACGGCATTCGCCTGCTGCCGGGCGGCAACGCGGCGGTGGTCGAGGCGGTCGCCTCGGGCGAGGCCGACGTCGGCCTCACCGACACCGACGACGTGTGGGTGGCGCAGGATCGCGGCTTCGAGGTCGAACTCGTCTATCCGCGACACGCGCCCGACGAAGGGCCGGGCGGCGGCACGCTCGTCGTGCCCAACACCGCGGCGATCGTGAAGGGCGGTCCGAATCCCGACGGTGCGGTCAGGTTGCTCGAGTTCCTGCTCTCGAAGCAGGCCGAAGTCGCGCTGATGCGAACCGCGTCGCGGAACGCGCCGCTCGTCCATCGCGAGGCGCTGGAAGGGGATGACGCCGTGCGGGCCGCGGCGCTCGAGGTGCCCGATCCACTGCGAGTCGACTACGGACGCGCCGCACGCACCATGGACGACGCGGTCGCGATCGCGATGCGGATCCTGACCGCACCGCCGGCCGCGCCGATCGGACGCGTCGTCGTCGATCCAGAGTCGGACGCGGACGCCCGCGAGGGCGATGGCGTCTCGGACGAACCGTGACGTGACGAACGCCGCGCCTCGTTCGGCGATCGTCATCGCGGCGGCGCTCGCCACCGCGATCCTGCTCTTCTCGGCGGGGCCGGTGCTCGTGTCGCTGGTCCTCGCGCTGGCCACTGGCGACCCTTCTCCAAAGGACGCGGTGGCGGGTGGCGCCGATCCTCTCGCGGCGGTCTGGCGGACGATCGGGTGGACGCTTTCGATCGGCGTGCTTGCCGGGCTCGCGGGGTGGTTGCCGGGGCGGCGCCTCGGGGCCGGGAGCGGCTGGTGGCTTCGGGTCTCGGCGATCCTGCCTCTGGCGATTCCGGGCTGGCTTGCCTTCTACGGGCTCTGGATCTCGATCGGTCCGGGCACGCCGGTCGGCGACTTCGCGGCACGGGTCGACGCGACGGGGTGGCTGCGTGAAGGAAGCCTCGCGCTCGGGCTCGTCGCGGTGTCGTGGCCGATCGTCGCGTGGAGCGTGGCGGCGGATCGCGTCGCGGATCGCGGATCGCGCCGGGCGGTCGAGGCGCTGGCTTCGCTCGATGCGCTGCCGGCCTCGCGACGGCTCTCGATCGCGCTGCGCGAGGATCTCCCGGCCATGGCGCGGGGCGCCGCCGGGGTCGCCGTGCTCCTGTGGTCGACCACGGTGGCGTTCGACCTTGCGGGCGTGCGCACCTTCGGCTTCGAGTTGCGCACCTTGGATGCCGACGGCGCGACGCCGGCGGAGGTGGTTCGGGCCGGAGCGATCGGATTCCTCCCCGGGGTGATGCTCGTCGCGCTTGCGGCGACGATGCCTCGTCCTGCGCCGACCGACGGCGCCGGCGAGTGGGACGCCGAGGCGTCGATGGCACGCCGCCTGGGGTGGCGCGGTCTGGTGGGCCTGGCGATTCCGGTCGGGCTCTCTCTCGGGCCGCTCGCGCTCCTCGTCGCAGGAGTCTTCGGCGAGCCCGGGATCGATGGGCGATCCTTGCAGGAGTTCATGCTGCTGCACGGCGATGCGCTCCCGCCGACGGTGCTGGTGGCGCTCGCGTCGGGCGTGTCGGCGGCGATCCTCGCGATCGCGCTCTACGCGCTCTGGATCGATCGGTCGCGCGTCGCGAGAACGCTGGCGATCGTCGAGTCGCTCGCGTGGGCGGCGGTGGGGGGAACGCCGGTTGCGGTCTCGGCGAGCGCCATGATCCTCTTCTGGAACCGGCCAGTGCTCGACGCGATCTACGACGCGCCGGCGATCCTCGTGCTCGGGCATCTCGGCCGCTTCGGCCTCGTGGCGGCCGCGGCGGCGTGGTGGTTCGCGCGGACTCGAAGCGGTGCCGCACGGGATCTGGCCGCGTCCGATGCGCCAGGAAGGCTCGGCGAGGTCCTTCGCGCCGAGGCGCCGCGGGCGATCGCGGCGGGGGGATC
>JBMSXH010000210.1:0-5081 GCA_049425445.1 Phycisphaerales bacterium
GCGAAGCGGGGGAGTCGACGATCGAGCGGAAGCGAGATCGTCGGTGGGGGTGGTCGAGAGCAAGAGGCGCGTCGAATGGGTTCCGAACCAGTTGACAGCGCCTTCCGTACTCAGAGAGCTCTGTCACCTGGAGCGTTCGCCTCTGGCGAGTTCCACTTGGGTCAACCACCCCCACCTGTCTCGCTCGCTTCGCTCGCGAGCCTGTCCTCCCCCGCGTCGTCGCTTCGCGACTTGCGGTGGAGGGGTTTCCCTCGCGCGATGGGCGCTGTTCGGGTGCGATCGGCTTGGCCCCATGGCGTCCCGCGCCCTCACTCGCCCCTTGGAATCCGCTTGCCCTGCGGATCGGTCGCCGCATCGAGATCGATCTCGATCGGCGCATGCTCGAGCTTCTCCGCGGTGTCGTGCACGTGGTCGGGGGCGAGTCCCGCCTCCTCGACGAGGTAGGTCTCCCACAGCCGATGCCGCCGCACGAGTGCCGCCGATTCGGCGAGTCCCGCGTCGGTGAGGGCAAGCCGATCGGCACGTCGTGCGATCCAGCCCCGATGTTCGGCGCGGCGAATCGCGTCCGTCGCGCGGGCCGGTGCGAGCAACGCCGACGCCGACTCGATCGGCACCTCCGCTCGCCCCGACTCGCGGGCTCGGTAGAGCGCCGCCAGCAGGTCTTCGCAGGCGATCGACTGCGCGAAGCGGCGTCGCCGAACCGCTCGGGCGACGAGCCCATGCTCGGGGCCCGCGACCGCGGCGATCGCGAGCATCGCACCCGTGACCACCGCGATCGATCCCGCGGCGTTCACCGAATCGAATCCAAACGCGGCGGGCACGGCGGTCGCCGCGATGTAGCCGATCCACGCCGAGGCGATCGCGATCGCGACGCTCAGCCAGACCTGGGTCGACAGGCGATCGGTCAGCATGCGGGCGGCGGCCGCGGGGCAGACCAGCATCGCGACGACGAGGATCGAGCCCACCGCCTCGAACGACGCCACCGTCGCGGCGGCGACGAACGCCATCAGAAGTGCGTGCAGCAGTCCGGCCGAGAAGCCCTGCGCCGTCGCGAGCGCGGGATCGAACGCGACAAGGCGAAGTTCCTTGAAGAGGATCGCGACGAACACCGCGGAGGCGAGGCCGACGCCGACGAGCGTCCACAGCGTGGCGGGGGCGGCGGCGAGCGTCTCCCACGCGAAGAGCTCCGACCACCCGCGCGGCGCGCCGTACCAGACGAGCGTCTCCAACTGCCCATGCAGCACGCAGTCCGGATCGAGATCGACCTGCCGCGCCGAGGCCTGCTCGATGAGCAGCACGCCGAGGGCGAAGAACAGGCTGAACACCACGCCCATCGCGGCCCCAGGCTCCACGCGGCCGTGACGACGGATCGCCTCGACGAGCAGCACCGTCGCGAGTCCGGCGATCGCGGCTCCGCCGAACATCGCCAAGGGGCTTCGGGTTCCCGTGATCAGGAACGCGATCACGAGCCCCGGCAGCACGCTGTGGCTGATCGCGTCGCCCATGAGGCTCATGCGTCGCAGCAGCAGGAAGCTGCCGAGCAGGCCGCACGTCGCGGCGGCCAGCGTCGCGGCGGCCAGCGGGAAGAAGTCGAGCGCCAGATCGAGCCGCATCAGGTCGCCTCCTCCGGGCGCAGCTGGAGACGCGGCACCTCGATGCCGCGTTCGCGCAACTGGCCTTCGAGCGAGGCGACGAGTTCCGGCGAGAGCACGTGCTCGACCTGGTCGACCGACCAGTCGACGTGGCTCGGCGCGAGATCGGCGTGGCTGACGAGGTACTGCTCCCACAGGCGGTGATTGCGGCTGACCGCGGCGCCGCGCACGAGGCCCTTGGCGGTGAGCTTGATGCCCGACGCATCGCGGGTCGCGAAGCCGGCGGTGCGAAGCCAGGTCTTCACCGCCAAGCGCATCCATGCGGGCCAGCCTCGCTCGCGGGCGATGCCCGCAAGCACCGCCTGATCGACGATGGGGCTGCGGCGATCGCGTCGCCAGTGCTCGAAGGTCGACTCGAGCACATGCTCCGCAGCGATCCTGAGTCGAAGGCGGGCGCGGCGGGCCGCCGCCGCGAGCAGCCCCCGCGACGGCGCGACCAGCATGCTGACCACGAAGATCGATCCGGCGACGAGCACGATCACCGCACCCGCAGGCTTGCGGGGCAGGAGCGCCGAGACGACCGCACCGAGGTAGCCGCCCGCGGCGCCGAAGCCCGCGGAGAGCCAGAGCAGTGTCGACAGCCGCTCGGTCCAGAACCGCGCGGCGGCCGCGGGAATGATCAGCATCGCCACGACGAGGATCAGGCCCACCGCCTGCAGGCCCACGACGGTGACCACCACGACGAGCGACATCATCGCGAGGTCGACGCCGCCGATCGGCCAGCCTTCGCTGCGGGCGAAGGGTTCGTCGAAGGCCACGAGCGCAAACTCCTTCAGGAAGAGCCGCGCCGCAAGCAGGCTCAGCACGGCGATCGATCCCATGGCGATCGCGTCGGCGGCGCGCATCGCCGCGGTCTGTCCGTAGATCAGGTGGTGGATGCCGGCGGCGCCCGCCGGGGCGGTGGTCTGCACGATGCTGAGGAGCACCACGCCGATCGCGAAGGAGACGCTCAACACGATCGCGATGGCCGCATCCTCGCGCAGCCGCGTGAAGCGCAGGATCGCCTGCACCGCGAGCATGCCGGCGATGCCGGTCGCGGCGGCACCGGCGAGCAGCAGCGGCATGCTCCGCCCCGCGGCGCCGAGCGCCGAGGCGGCGAGGAAGACGATCGCGATGCCCGGCAGCGTCGCGTGTCCGAGCGCATCGGCCATGAGCGATCGCTTGCGAAGGAGCGCGAGCAGCCCGACCACGCCTGCGGCGAGGCCGAGCAGGGTGGTGCCCGCGACGACCACCGAGGTGTTGAAGCCGGCCCGAAAGAGCAGGGTGTCGAGCACCGCGGACCAACTCGGCGCCGCGTCGCCGACCTCGGGCAGCGATGCGGCGATCGTCGATGGCGCGAGGCGCATCGCTCAGCGTCCCGCGGAGGTTCGCGCGATCGCCTCCGCGGCCTCGGAGAGCAGCGTCAGCCGTCCGCCGTAGGTGCGCTGCAGGTTCTCGCGGGTGAAGGCCTCGCGCACCGGACCGGCCGCGACGACGCGCATGTTGAGGAGCAGCACCTCGTCGAAGTACTCCGGCACCGTCTGCAGATCGTGATGAACGACGACCACGGTCCGTCCCTGCTCGCGCAGTTCGCGCAGCACCTCGACGATCGCCCGCTCGGTGGCCGCGTCGACGCCTGCGAAGGGTTCGTCCATGAAGTAGAGGTCGGCCTCCTGCGCGAGGGCCCGCGCGAGGAACACCCGCTGCTGCTGCCCGCCCGAGAGCCGGCTGATCTGGCGATCGGCGAGATCGGCGAGGCCCACGCGGTCGAGGCACGCGAGCGCGGCGGCGCGATCCTCGCGCGAGACGCGACGGAACCAGCCGATGCGTCGGTACCGGCCCATGCACGCCACCTCGAGGGCGGAGACCGGGAAGTCCCAGTCGACCGACTCCCGCTGCGGCACGTAGCCGATTCGGGCGCGGGCTTCGCGGTAGGGCAGACCCCAGAACGCCACCTCGCCTGCCGCGGCGGGCACCAGTCCGAGGCACGCCTTGATGAAGGTGCTCTTGCCGGCGCCGTTGGGGCCGACGATCGCGACGAGCCGATTCGCGGGCGCGTCGTAGTCGACATCCCAAAGCACGGGCTTCCGCTGATACGCGACCGTCATCGCATGCACCGAGAGCGGGCTCGCCGTCGAGTGCTCGGGGCGTTCCGCGATCGAGTCGGTCGGCAGGCGGGTGCGGTCGAGGGGGCTCATGGTGCGTCGAGGCCGCGCAACGGCGAGAGGCCCCCCGACGGCCCGCGATCATAGCCACGACTTTGAACGATCAAACATCGGACGGACGCCGGGCGGGACGGGCTGGCCTCGCCTCGATGGAGTCGTCACCCCCGCCCGACCGTCACCCTCGCCGCCGCCGCGAGCGACATCGAGACCGCCGCACGCCCCGCGGCGCGGACGCTGATCGACTGCGCTTCGGGCGAGAGGTCGATCACGGTGACCCCGGCGCCCGGCTTCAGGCCATGCCGTGCCGCGAAGGCGAGGAACGCGGCGTCGAGGTCGGAGACGCGAAGCACGGTCGCCCGGGCGCCGGCCGGCATCGACGAGAGCGGCTCGCCGATCGAGTCGGCGACCTTGCCCGCGGCATCGGGGATGGGATCGCCGTGCGGATCGACGAGCGGCCGTCCCAGGAAGGCGTCGAGCCGGTCGAGCAACTTCGCGCTCATCGCGTGCTCGAGGCGTTCGGCCTCGTCGTGGACCTCCGACCAGTCGAAGCCGAGCGTCTCGACGAGGAACACCTCGAGCAGCCGATGCCGGCGGATGACGTCGAGCGCGAGCCGCGACCCCTTCGCGGTGAGCCGGATGCCGCCGTAGCGCTCGGCCTTGGCGAGCTTCGCCTCGCGGAGCTTCGCGACCATCGAGGTGACGGTGCCCTTGGTCACGCCAAGCGACGCCGCGAGCCGCGCGACGGTCGCCTCGCCGGTGGGCGACTCGCGCTCGAGGGCGTAGATCGCCTTGACGTAGTCCTCGACGGTGGCGGACGCCATGGGGCGAGGATAGCGGTGGAGCGGTGCCGACCGCCGCGATCGGCGTGCGGCCGGCGCGACACCTAGCATCCGCCCCATGTCTTCGCCCGCGAATCCTCCCGTCGTCGTCCGCGACCCCGCCTACCTCCGCTGGCTCATCTGGATGGGCCTCGTCGAGGGCACCTCGACCCTGGTGCTCTTCTTCATCGCGATGCCCTTGAAGTACCTCGCCGACATGCCGCTCGCGGTCACGATCGTCGGCTCGCTGCACGGGCTGCTCTTCATCCTCTATGTGGGCATGCTGCTCTTCGCGAAGGGACGGGTGCCGCTCTCGACGGGCATGACCCTGTGGGGCCTCGTCGGGGCGGTGGTGCCGTTCGGGCCCTTCATCGTGGATGTGCCGCTCTACCGGATGCTGAAGGCGAGCGAAGCCCGACCGTCCGCCTGAGCGGCGAGCCTCTCGCCGGGCGGGAGGGGAACCCGCG